>CAYYUQ010000031.1:0-33578 GCA_964474945.1 uncultured Halopseudomonas sp.
GGTCTGAACAACCTGCACGTTATAACCCGGTACAATAGAAGCGTGATGTACGCTATGGTCGTGCATCAGTTGGCCGATCTGATAAGGGAAGCGAGGAACGAATGATCAAGCCGCTGCGCGGGTCGGGTGCCCTTATTGTCTGCATGCTCATGGTCTTGCTGACGGCATGCTCCTCGTCGCCAGTCAACCGAGGGGACTCCGGCAGCACGAGCACACCACGTCCGGCTCGGGATGGGGCTCCGGATTATTTTCAGGACGTATCGCGAATTCCCGATGCGGTGCCGGTACCGCACCAGGGCGCCTACAAGGCGTCCCCTTATACCGTCCTGGGACGTAGCTACAGTCCCATGCAGGACGGTCGCGCCTATCGGGAAACCGGACTGGCGTCCTGGTATGGCACCAAGTTTCATGGTCAGCTGACCGCCAATGGCGAGAACTATGATCTCTATGGCATGACCGCTGCGCACAAGACGTTGCCGCTGCCCAGTTATGTCAGAGTGACCAATCTGGATAATCAACGCAGTATCATTGTGCGCGTCAATGATCGCGGCCCATTTCATTCTGACCGCATCATTGATCTTTCCTATGCCGGAGCCGTCAAGCTCGGCTTTGCCGAACGTGGCACCGCCCGGGTCAAGGTAGAAGGTATTGATCCGGTGGTCTGGCAGCAACAGAACAACTCGGCTGCACCCACGCACGCGCAGGCGCCATCGGTCAGCCCGGTCGCGCGGGCTGCAGCACTGGAAGGCGGGCTGTATCTGCAGTTGGGGGCATTTTCCTCTGACCAGGCCGCCGAACAGCTGCGTCATCAGGTGCAGAGGCTGGTGCAAACCCCGGTATTTGTCAGTCCGGTAAAGGTCGATGCGCGCACCCTGCATCGGGTGCGACTGGGCCCGGTCGACAGTCATGACGAAGCGCAGCAACTGATGACAAGATTACGTCTGGCCAATCTGGGAACGCCGGCTCTGGTCAGCGCTAACTGACCGACGTTCCATACATACAATCAAGATAGTGAGCATCATGTTCAAGACGATTATCCAAACCCTGTTGGTCTCCTCTGCAGTGCTGCTGGCTCCGGTCGTCATGGCCGAGACCCCTCAGCCGCAACCACAGCCCCAAGCCAGTGCGCCCTTGATGCCACCAGCCCCCACTGTGGCGGCGTCCAGCTATCTGCTGATAGACGCGGATAGCGGCAAGGTATTGGTGGAGCACAATTCCGATACACCGCTGCCGCCAGCCAGCCTGACCAAGATGATGACCAGCTACATAGCCAGCATGGAAGTTCTCCGCGGCCAGCTGAAGGAGCAGGATGAGGTGCTGGTCAGCGAGAAGGCCTGGCGCACGGGTGGCTCGAAGATGTTTATCGAAGTGGGTAATCGCGTACCGCTGATCGATCTGCTGCGCGGTGTCATCATCCAATCGGGTAACGATGCCAGTGTTGCGGTAGCAGAGCATATTGCCGGCAGCGAGGAGGCCTTCGCTGATCTGATGAACAGCCATGCGCGTCGTCTCGGTATGAATAATACCTTTTTCGAGAATGCCACCGGTTTGCCGGGTGAGAATCACGTCTCCAGCGCCCGGGACATGGCCATCCTGGCCAAGGCGATCATTGAAGATGACCCCAGCCACTACCAGCTGTACAAGGAAAAGGAGTTTGTCTGGAACGACATCCGTCAGCCCAACCGCAACCTGATGCTGTGGCGTGACAGCACCGTGGATGGCCTGAAGACCGGTCACACCGATGAAGCCGGATATTGCCTGGTGGCATCCGCCAAGCGTGACGGCATGCGTCTGATTTCCGTGGTCATGGGTACTGTCAGTGAGCAGGCTCGCGCCGCTGAAACCCAGAAGCTGCTGACCTGGGGCTTCCGCTTCTTTGAAACCCGGCATTTCTACCAGCCAGGGCAGGTGGTATCCACTGCAAGGGTCTGGGCAGGCCGGGAGAATCAGGTCGATGCCGGTTTGGCTGAAGGTCTGGTGCTGACCCTGCCGAAGGGCCAGGCCGACAAGCTTGAAGCTACCGTGATCCTGGATTCGACCATCAAGGCGCCAATTGCCGCAGGCGACGAGCTGGGTCAGGTTGAGGTCAAACTGGGTGAAGATGTGGTGCATACCGGGCCGCTGGTGGCATTGGCTGATGTAGAGCAGGCCGGCTTCTTCGGGCGCCTGTGGGATAGCATCCGTCTGTTCTTCTTCGGACTGTTCAACTGAGACGGAGAGCAATCATGAACGATACGACACCGGCTGCACCAAAGATTGAGTTCCCTTGCCAATACCCGATCAAGGTGATTTGTAACGCTGGCGACACAGTAGTCGAGCAGGTGCTGACAGTGGTCAGACGGCACGACCCGGCGCTGGATGCCAGCAAGATGGTGGTGCAGGACAGCAAGAATGGCCGTTTTCAGTCGCTGCGACTGATCATGCACGCCACCAGCGAGGAGCAACTGAAACAACTGCATACTGACCTCAAGAGTACGGGTCAGGTGCATATGGTGCTTTGATGCCTGAATTGATTGTCAGGGATCTGGGGCTGGTGGAATACCAGCCCACGCTGGAGGCGATGCGTAAGCTGACCGCAGAGCGCGATGCCGACACGCCAGACGAGATATGGCTGCTGCAGCATCCGCCGGTTTTTACTCAGGGACAAGCGGGTAAGGCCGAGCATGTTCTGGCCGCCGGTGATATCCCGGTCATTCCGGTGGAGCGGGGTGGTCAGGTGACCTACCACGGGCCAGGACAACTGGTCGGCTATCTGATGCTGGATCTGCGCCGGCTCGGCCTGGGCGTTCGGGATCTGGTGACTGCCATGGAGCAGAGTCTGGTTGATCTGTTGGCTGGTTATGGCCTGCAGGCGGCGCCGAAAGCGGATGCGCCTGGCGTGTATATAGCCGATGCCAAGATCGCCTCATTGGGCTTGCGGGTGCGCCGGGGCTGCTCTTTCCACGGTCTGGCGTTGAATGTGGATATGGACATGGAGCCCTTCAGCCGCATCAATCCTTGCGGTTATAGCGGTCTGCAAATGATTCAGTTGAGTCAGCTGGTATCCGAACCGGTGGTCATGGCTGAAGTGGCGCAGCGCCTGGAGCGGGCGCTACGGCATCATCTGGGATATCCCGGCCTCAGCCGAGATGTAACGTCATTATCGGAAAGCTGCTGAGGTTTTCAGCGGCTGGACAGGTCGAGATGGATCTCGACCTGCGATACACGCGGCGCGGTTATTTCAGGTTCAAAGTCGGTATCAGGTTATTATCGACTTGCTGCCCTGGTACCGCGGCGGGTGCAGCCAATCCCAGATTATTCTTCTCGAACACCCGATCCGCCCGGTAGCTGGAACGTACCAACGGGCCGGCCGCCACTTCCATGAAACCCTTGGCCAGGCCCAGTTCACGGAAATGGTTGAATTCTTCAGGGGTGACCCAGCGCTTCACCGGCAGGTGGTTGCGGGTGGGTTGCAGGTACTGCCCCAGGGTAACGATATCCACACCGATGGCGCGCAGCTCATCGAATGTGTGCAATATCTCCTCATCGGTCTCACCAAGACCCACCATCAGACTGGTCTTGGTCAGCACATCAGGACGGTGCCGCTTGGCGTGCTCCAGTACCTTCAGCGTCTTGGCATAGCCAGCCCGGGGGTCACGCACCTCATGTGTCAGGCGTTCCACCGTTTCAACGTTCTGGGCAAAGACTTCCAGACCTGAACCAACCACCAGCTCTACCGCAGCGAGATCGGCATCAAAATCCGGGGTCAGGGCTTCCACAACTACATGCGGGGTGCGCTGCTTGATTGCGCGCACACAAGCTGCATAGTGGGCTGCGCCCCCATCGGCGAGATCGTCCCGATCCACCGACGTCAGCACAATGTAACGTAGCGCCATCAGCTCGACTGACCGCGCAGTGTTCTCTGGCTCCTGGTGATCCAGCCAGCCGTTCGGGTTGCCGGTATCCACCGCACAAAAACGGCAGGCCCTGGTGCATACCGAGCCCATCAGCATGATGGTCGCTGTGCCATTCGACCAGCATTCACCCATGTTCGGACAGTGCGACTCCTCGCAGACAGTGCTCAACCTATGCTCAGCCACGTTACGTTTGACTGCTTCAAAGCGGTCACCCGCTGGCGCTTTTACGCGCAGCCACTTGGGCTTGGGCTCGAAGATTTTGGGCTCTTCTGTGCTGGCACGGCGCTTCTGGCCGTCCTTGATGGCAGTAATACCCTGAGCATTACGGAATTTTTCACCACTGCTGACGTGGGGGGATGAGCTGTCGGACATGGGTTGCGAACTCCTGGTAGGCATCCAGTGGGGGAGTGTGCCGGTGGCGTGTGGCCGGGGTAAGTTTATCACAGCCGGCGCTGGGCTTGAGTTAACCTTTAGCCAAGCGCGCAGCGCGCGCCTGGCAGTTACTCGCCGTATTCCAATCGCAGCAATTCTACCCGGGCGATACGCATATGCTCGATCTCCAGGATACGAATTTGCCAGCCATCCACCGTCAGCAGCTCATCCTGTTCAGGCATGTGCTCCAGCTGGTTGAGAATCAGCCCGGCGAGGGTGGTATACAGCGGATTCCGCGGCAGCGGTGCCGGCAACTGACGGTTGATCTCCTCCAGATTTTCACTGGCATCCACCTCATAGCGGCCGGGTTCCAGCGCTACCACGCTGGGGGCATGATCCATGCCCTGTTCCGCCTCCGGCAACTCACCGGCAATGGCCTCCATGATGTCGGTAAGACTGACGATGCCCTCCAGCGTGCCGAACTCATCGACAACAAAGGCCATCTGCTTGCCTTCATGGCGGAAAGCTTCCAGCGCCCTGATGGCATTCTGTGTTTCGAACAGCACCACAGGTTGCTCAACGTACTCTTCAAGATCAATCTCGCCGCCGCGCAGGATCGCACCCAGCAGATTTTTCTTCTGTATGATCCCCAGCGGTTCGTCCTGCTGGCCGTCACGGATGACCGCCAGCCGCGAATAGGGTGAGTCAAGCAATTGCTGGTGTTGCTCTTGCAGGCTGGTGCTCAGATCCAGCGCATGCACTTCGCGACGTGGGGTCATCAGCGCCTTGATGTTGGTATCAGCCAGACTGAGTACGCCGCG
Organism: uncultured Halopseudomonas sp.; assembly: GCA_964474945.1. Taxonomy (GTDB): domain Bacteria; phylum Pseudomonadota; class Gammaproteobacteria; order Pseudomonadales; family Pseudomonadaceae; genus Halopseudomonas. The sequence goes on from CAYYUQ010000031.1 coordinate 5,090, forward strand.
AATCATGTCGCGCTCGTTATCATGAAAGACCGGCTCGGCGTCATCCTCAAGGGCTGTATTGACAGCATCGACCTGCACGGCTTCATCGCTTTTGCCAAGCAGACGCAGGATGTTATTGGCGGTACGGTCGCGCAGGCTACCGCCGGTATCGAGCCACTTCTGCTTGTTATGCCGGGCCAACTGGTTGAAGAATTCAACCATGATCGAGAAACCGATGGCGGCATACAGGTACCCCTTGGGTATGTGCAGCCCTACGCCTTCAGCGATCAGACTGAAGCCAATCATCAGCAAAAAGCCCAGACACAGGATGATCAGCGTCGGGTGCGCGTTGACGAAGCGGGTGAGGCGCTTGCTTGCCAGCAGCATCACACCCATGGCAACAATCATGGCAATGGCCATGACCGACAGCTCATCGGCCATCCCGATGGCGGTGATCACCGAGTCGATGGAGAACACCGCATCGAGGATAACAATCTGCGTCACTACCACGCCAAAGGTGGAGTAGGCGATGCGGGCACCGCTGGCATGTTGCCGTCCTTCGAGGCGCTCATGCAACTCCATGGTTGCCTTGAACAGCAGGAACAGGCCACCCGTCAACATGATCAGGTCACGCGCTGATACCGGATGTTCCTGAACATGGAATAAGGGGTTGGTCAGCGTTACCAGCCACGCGATACTCATCAACAGCATCAGGCGCATGACCAGCGCCAGCGATAAGCCCAGCACACGGGCCTTGTCGCGCTGTTCCGGTGGCAATTTTTCCGCAAGAACAGCAATGAACACCAGGTTATCGATGCCCAATACAACTTCTAATGCGATAAGCGCAAAAAGTCCTGCCCATACCGTCGGGTCAGCGATCCACTCAAACATGGACGGCCTCCATTACGGACTGGCACACAAGCGCGGGAAGAAAGGAGGTTATAAAAGGGGTGCGAAGACGATCTGTCATCGCATTGGTTCGAGGAGGGACAGAGTTCAAAACTGTAAGCCGGTAGCCACTGGAAAGAACCTTATACGCTTTCTCGCCCCCCGAGACAATTGGTTATTTGTTGCTCTAAAGCGGTCGGTTGCGTAGCGCCTTGAGCAACTGGCGGTCCGGATAACCATCTGCGGGCCAGCCAAGGGCCATCTGGAAGCGACGGATGGCCTGCCTGGTGTTGGCGCCGATGATCCCGTCCGCAGCGCCAGGTTCGAAGCCCTGGGCTTGCAGATATTCCTGTAACTCCACGCGTTCACTGCGTGACAGTGGGTCATCGTCTGTGGGCCAATCGGCCTGGATCTGGCCGCGCCCCTGGAACCGTTCGGCCAGCAGACTGATGGCCAGAGCGTAACTGGTAGAATTGTTGTACCGCAGTATGCTGCGGAAGTTATTCATCACCAGAAATGCAGGGCCGCGGTGTCCCGCCGGCAGAACCAGGGTGGCCTGATCCTGCAGATGACTGTCGAGGGTGCGGCCACGGCTATCGGCGATACCGAGGTTGCGCCAATCCTGAATGGACTTGCGAATTGACATATCTGCCAGCGCGTAATCAAACCCTTCGGGCAGGCGCACCTCCATCCCCCAGGGCGAGCCGGATTGCCAGTTGGAGGCGCGCAGATAATTGGCAGCGGAAGCCAGCGCGTCGGCTTCGGTATGCCAGATGTCCCGCTTGCCGTTACCGTCAAAGTCCACGGCGTAGTCATTGTAAGTGGTGGGAATGAACTGGGTCTGGCCCATGGCACCGGCCCAGGAACCGGTCATGTTGGTCGCGGTGGTGTCGCCACGCTGGAGGATTTCCAGTGCTGCCAACAGCTGGGTCTGGGCAAACCCGGAACGGCGCCCCTGATGGGCGAGCGTAGCCAGCGAACGGATGACTGAGCGATCACCCATATTGCTGCCATAGTTGCTTTCCAATCCCCATATGGCGACCAGAATATGCCGATCCACGCCGTAGCTCGCTTCTATCTGCTGGAGGACGGTGGCGTGGCGGTTGAGCATGACTCGTCCGGTAGCCTGGCGCTGGGGCGATAGAGCACCTTCCAGGTAAACCCACACCGGCCGGCTGAACTCCGGCTGGCTCTGATCGGCTTTAAGCACCGCTGCGTCCGGCTGAATATCGCGGAAGGCCTCGTCAAACAGTGTGGCACTGATACCCGCTGCCAGGGCCTGCTGACGGAAATCGCTGCGCCATTGACTGAAGCTGCGTGTTTCGCTGCTTGTCTGCAGGTTCACGTTGGGCTGTACCGACGCTTCCAGCCGGCTCTCGGCGCAGGCGGTCAACACCAGCAAGCCGGCGCTCGCGGCGATAGCAGTACGGAACAGGGTTGTGGAGAATCGAACAGACAGATTGCGCATGTATCAGCTTCCGGTATTTCAGGTTCGGGCCCACTGTAGCATGTGAATCGTCAGGAACGCACCGCTGGGCCAGGCTATGGCTGTTTGAGAGTGCAGCGGCAAACAGGTTCCCTGTATGCGACACAAAAGCGTGTGCGAAGAGAATCGGCCGCTCCGCATCCGGAGCACTATACCTGCAGCGGGAGGCGGGTACCGGCAGCCTGAACCAGCAGCAGTGCCAGAGTATCCCAGGCCGAACCGCTTGCCTGTCCTTTGATCTGCTCGTCTGCCTGTTGCGCCTGGCGCAGCAGTGCGCCCCAGTTTTTTGCCGAGTTGCGTTGCAATGCCCGGCTCATGAGTGGTCTGCGCTTGTCCCATATGGGCGGGCGCTGACTGGCGAATGCCCGATCCGGGGGGATGCCGCGCTCGAGTTCGTGGGCGATACGGTACAGGCTGCGTAACTCACGGCTGATCGCCCAGAGGATCACCGGCGCTTCCACCCCTTCGCCACGCAGGCCCTGCAGAATGCGCAAGGCATGTTGAGCATCACCCTGGAGCAGTGCGTCGGATAGCTTGAAGACGTCGAAGCGGGCGTTGTCAGCAACAGCCTGCTGTACCGTTTCCAGATCCAGTTGCCCGCTTTCGCAGAATAACCTGAGCTTTTCGATCTCCTGAGCCGCCGCCAGCAGGTTGCCCTCAACGCGGATGCTCAGCAGGTCCAGCGCGTCCGGGGTAGCATGCAGTCCGGCTGCCGCCAGTCGGGTACGCATCCACTCGGGCAACTGATGCGGTTCGATTGGCCATACCTGCAGGAAGCGGCTTTGCGCATGATCCATCAATGCCTTGGCCCACTTGCTGCGCTGGGTGCTGCCGTCGAGACGGGGCAAGCTGATCAGCAGGGTGGTATCCGGTGGCGGGTTGTCCAGCCAGGCCAGCAGGACTTTTGCGCCGTCGTCGCCGGGCTTACCACTGGGAATACGCAGTTCGATCAGGCGCTGCTGGGCAAACAGGGACAGACTGTTGCTGGCTTCCCGTATCTGACCCCAATCAAAGCTGCGATCGATATGAAATACCAGCCGTTCCTCACTGCCGGCGGCGCGGCAGGCGCTGCGGATCAGGTCGGCGCTCTCGCCACACAGCAGCGGCTCGTCGCCGCTGACCACATACACAGGTGCCAGCCCTTCGGCGAGCTGGCGCTGCAGTTGTGTGGCATTGAGCTTCATATATCAGTCAGCCGAGCGCTCGAGAGCCTGCTCCCGGTCAGCCAGATCCTTGGCGGAGATACGGGATAAACGAACCATCAGCTGACGGGTCAGATCTTCGCGCATTTCACGCTGCAACAGGGCTTCTTCTTCGCTGCTGCCAGTCACATTGTCCCGGTCGCGCACATAACCACGCGTGGCGGATAGGCTTTCTGGCCCGATCAGCGGCTGACCAGCGCTGTTGGTGATCTGGAAGATCAGGCGGCGGCGCAGCTCATATTCAGCAGGAGTCGAGTGGCTGGCATAGCTGATGGCCTGGCGCTGCTGTGGCTCGTCCAATAGCTGCAGATGGTATGGCGCAGCGCTGTTGATCGTGACGCCGTTGGTGCGCAGTGCTTCCAGTACGCGCTGGTGCGTTGGGCCATTGTTATCACGCGCACTGACATGCAGCTCGTTCAGTTTGATGTCATCCACACCGGTGCCGCGCAAGTGGAAGCCGCAAGCGCTGAGCAGCAGGCTGGCGCCGAGTAAGGCGCAGCTCAACAGGTAGCGAGGTCGTTGCAGGTGCATGCCATTTCTCCGTTGTTATCAGTTGGCGACAATATTGACCAGCTTGCCTGGCACCACAATTACCTTGCGGATGGTCAGGCCTTCGGTAAAGCGCAGTACGTTTTCGTTGCTGCGTGCAGCGGCTTCCACCGCTTCGCGGCTGGCATCGGCAGGCACGTCAATATGGCCGCGCAATTTGCCGTTGACCTGAATAACCAGTTGCAGGCTGTCCTGCACCAGGGCTCCTTCATCCAGCTTTGGCCAGCCAGCATCGATTACCGGGTTCTGCTTGCCCAGTGCGCGCCACAGCGCGTGGGCGATATGCGGGGTGATGGGCGCCAGCAGCAGGGTGACTGTCTCCAACCCTTCCTGAAGGATGGCGCGATCCTGCACGCTGTCACGCGGTGCTTTCTCCAGTGCGTTCATCAGGGTCATCACGGCGGCGATGGCGGTGTTGAATTTATGGTGCTGGCCGATATCCTGGCTGGCCTGGCGAATCGCCAGATGAATGGCGCGGCGTACATCCTTCTGCGCGTCAGTCAGGCTGCTGGTATCCAGAGAATTGGCCGGGCCGTCAGTCGTGTGTTGCTGTCCCAGACGCCAGACGCGACGCAGGAAGCGCTGAGCCCCTTCCACCCCGGAGTCAGACCATTCCAGGCTCATATCGGGTGGTGAAGCAAACATCATGAACAGGCGGCAGGTGTCAGCACCATACTGCTCAATCATGGATTGGGGATCGACGCCGTTGTTCTTCGATTTTGACATCTTCTCGGTGCCACCGATTTCCACCGGTTGACCATCACTGGCCAGGCGGGCACTGAGTACCTTGCCCTTGGCATCCCGTTCAATTTCCACATCCGCTGGGTTGAACCAGGTACGGGCGCCTTTCTCGTCAATGCGGTAGTAGGTGTCGGCCAGTACCATGCCCTGGGTCAGCAGATTCTTGAAGGGTTCGTCGGAGTTGACCAGGCCTTCGTCACGCATCAGCTTATGGAAGAAGCGCGCATACAGCAGGTGCAGGATGGCATGCTCGATACCGCCAATATACTGATCCACCGGCAGCCAGTGGTTGGCAGCGGCCGGATCGACCAGACCCTTGTCGTGATGCGGGCTGGCGAAGCGGGCAAAGTACCAGGAGCTCTCAACAAATGTGTCCATGGTGTCGGTTTCCCGACGTGCTGGCTGGCCGCAGCGCGGGCAGTTGCATTCGTAGAATTCGGGCATTCTTGCCAGTGGACTTCCGGCGCCATCGGGCACTACGTCCTCGGGCAGTACCACAGGCAGTTGCTCGTCCGGCACCGGCACATCGCCACAGGCTGCGCAATGAACGATCGGAATCGGGCAGCCCCAGTAACGCTGACGGCTGATACCCCAGTCACGCAGACGGAATTGAGTACGCGGTGCGCCCAGTTCCTTCTGTTTCAGCACCTCACCGATGGCAGTGAAGGCGCTGTCAAAATCCAGCCCGTCGAACTCGTCGGAGTTGATCAGCTCGCCTTTTTCGGCGTAAGCATCCTGCCAGGGCGCTGGGGTGGCATTCCCCGCGGAGGTGCGAATAACCGTTTTGATGGGCAGGTGGTACTGGGTAGCAAACTCGAAATCACGTTCATCATGGGCCGGTACCGCCATCACGGCGCCTTCACCGTAGCCCTTGAGTACATAGTTGGCGATCCAGACCGGCAGCTTCTCGCCAGTCAATGGGTGCTCAACGAACAGGCGGGTGGCGCGCCCCTGCTTTTCCTGGGTGGCGATGTCGGCTTCAGAGACGCCGCCACGCTTGCACTCATTGATAAAGGCTTGCAGCGCTGGGTCGCTCTCGGCGGCCTGCGCAGCCAGAGGGTGTTCAGCAGCCACTGCCACATAGGTAGCGCCCATCAGGGTGTCGGGGCGGGTGGTGAATACCTTGAGCTTGCCGGCGTGGCCGATGGAGGCCTGATCGTAGGGGAAGTGGACTTCCATACCGACAGACTTGCCGATCCAGTTGCGCTGCATGGTCTTGACCTGTTCCGGCCAGCCGGTGAGGTCATCCAGTGAACTGAGCAGTTCTTCCGCGTAATCGGTGATGCGGAAGTAATACATGGGAATTTCGCGCTTCTCGATCAGCGCGTCCGAGCGCCAGCCGCGGCCGTCGATGACCTGCTCGTTGGCCAGAACCGTCTGGTCAACGGGATCCCAGTTTACCGTGCCGTTCTTGCGGTAGATTACGCCCTTTTCGAACAGGTGGGTAAACAGCCACTGCTCCCAGCGGTAGTACTCCGGAGTACAGGTGGCAAATTCCCGCGACCAATCGACGGCCAGCCCCAGGCTTTTCAGCTGGGTACGCATGTAATCGATATTGGAATAGGTCCAGGCGGCGGGGGCAACCTGATTATTCATCGCCGCATTTTCCGCGGGCATGCCAAAGGCATCCCAGCCCATCGGTTGCAGCACGTTCTTGCCCTGCATGCGCTGGTAGCGGGCGATCACGTCACCAATGGTGTAGTTGCGCACGTGCCCCATGTGCAGTCTGCCGCTGGGGTAGGGGAACATTGACAGGCAGTAGAAGGTATCGCGGTCGGGCGTTTCCTCTACCTTGAAGGTGTTGGTCTGTTCCCATTCCTGCTGGGCGGCGTGTTCGATTTCGCGGGGTGAATACTGTTCTTGCATGGGAGGGCTGTCTATTGACTCGTATGTCAGAGAAAAAGTGATGGGGCAGCATACACCACCGGGCCTTTCACAGGTAGTCGTATGCCATTCGTCGCGCTTGCCGGGAGAACTCGGGTGGGGGGACTATGCTAAGGGGCAAGGAGGTCCTCGATAGCTGGGTGGATGCGCTCTATATCGGGATTTCTGACGCGTCCAGTTGGTATGGACATGATAATAAACTCAGGGAGAATAGCATGAAATCATTGGATTCGGCCGCCCTGTGCAATAGCCGAGATACATCCTATGGACGCTTGCTAGGTCGATTGAATCAGGCCATGGACGTAGCCAGCACTCGACAATGGATGACCGGGCAGCTCAGTGCACCCGGTGAGCTGAAGATACAAGGTTTGAGCAATGCGGATTTGCTTCTGCTCAACCAGATCCTGCATAGCATGAATCTGGATGGTGCCGCGGCATCACCGACGGTCGTATCGGCGCTTTATGGCGCACAGCAATAGCACGGCCGCTATCAGTATGCCCAGCGGCCAACTACCCCAACGCAACCAGGGTGTGAGTCCGTCCCGGGGTTGCACATGGCCATGGAGTGCCAGTTGCTGAAATTGCGGAATCTGCGCGGTAATCCGGCCCTGATGATCAATCAGGGCGGTTACACCGTTGTTGGTGCCGCGAATCATCCAGCGGCCCGACTCCATGGCCCTCATCCGTGCCATCTGCAGATGCTGCAGCGGCCCGATGGATTCACCGAACCAGCTGTCATTACTGATGGTGATCAGTAGCTGACTGCGGGCAGCGAGGCGGGCGGCGAAGTCCGGATATACCGTTTCGTAGCAGATGAAGGGGGCAAGTTGGTAATCACCCACCTGTAACGGTTCCTGTTGCAGCGGCCCGCGGGAGAAGCTGGACATCGGCAGATCGAAGAAAGCAATCAACCCACGCAGCCATTCTTCAAACGGTACGTATTCCCCAAAGGGCACCAATTTGTGCTTGAGATACTGATTGGGTTGCAGCCCACCGACCATGATGCCGTTATAGATGCGCATGTTGCCTGCGGTATCGTATTCATCTACCGGAATGCCGGTAATCAAGGTGGTGCCCTGTTGCGCGAGGTTGGCGGCGATACCCTGAACAAAGGGCATGGCATTGCTGCTGAGGACCGGCACGGCAGTTTCCGGCCAGACGATGATGTCGGTATCCGGACGCTGGGCATAGCTCATGTCACGGTAAGTGGCCAGCGTGTAATCGATATGCGCCGGATCCCATTTGCGTGACTGCTCGATATCCGCCTGGATCAGGGCGACCGATAGCGGCTCGCCAGTCGGGCGTGTCCACTCGATCTGCCCGAGTAATGCACCCCCGCCCCAGATTGAGGCCAGCAGCAAGCCAGCCAGCACACTGTGGGACAGGCGACGCCACAGTGGCCATTCAGTAATCAGGCAGGCGCTCAGGACGGTGAAGAAACTCAGCAGCCAGACGCCGCCCAAGGGCGCCCATCCGCCCAGCCAGGTATCAGTGTGGGCGTAGCCTTGGTATAACCAGGGGAAGCCAGTCAAAAACCAGCTGCGAAAGAATTCCTGGGCTACCCACAGGGCAGCGAAACCGACACTGGCTAACCAGGCTGAGGCATCAGGTCGTAACCAGCGTGCCCACAACCAGGCGGACAGTGCCGGAATCAGCGCCAATCCGGCCACCAGTCCCCCGGTCAGCAGTGCTGCCAGCGGCGGTGCGGCATAACCGTGCACATGGATGCTGATGTAGATCCAGGAGACGCCGCTGAGAAACAGCCCGAGCCCCCAGAACCATCCACGCCAGAACGCCTGGCGGCCGGGTAACTGGCGTAGGCTTTGATACAGCAAGGCGACCGATAGCAGGCCCAGTGGCCAGAGGTCGAAAGGGGTAAAGGACAGGGTGGTCAGTGCGCCAGCAGCCAGTGCCAGCAGATGACCCCGCCAGCCCGGTGCGCGTAATAACTCAAGCAATGTATACAGCGCCGGCATCCGGTCTCCCCTTGAACATGATCCGATGGGCTCGCTGTGCGTGCCGTCGCGGCGAGGCGCCGCTGTAATAGAATGAATTCACCAAAGGACATCAGTTGCTGCTGAAACCGCAGACCGGCTTGCGGTGACAACTCGCCGCCCGGAGCAGCGAGGGTGCTCTCACCAAAGACCGCTCAGGGCTGAATCAGGCTGACCCGCAGCAGGTGGATGCGGCGGCTGTCGGCGTTCAGAATGCGCACCCGGAAGCCGTCCAGTTCGACAATTTCATTGCGCTTGGGCAGATGTCCAAAGGCATTCATTACCAGACCGCCGAAGGTATCGAATTCTTCATCGGAGAAGCCGGTATCGAACTCCTCGTTGAAGTCCTCGATCGGCGTCAGACCCTTGACCAGGAAGTCGCCGGAGGGCAATGCCTTGATGTATTCCTCATCATCAAAGTCGTGTTCGTCCTCGATTTCACCGACGATCTGCTCCAGCACGTCCTCAATGGTCACCAGTCCGGATACACCGCCGTATTCATCGATGACGATAGCCATGTGGTTATGTGTGGCGCGGAATTCCTTGAGCAGCACGTTCAGCCGCTTGGACTCCGGAACACAGGTGGCCGGACGCAGCATGTCTTTGATGTTGAAGCGGTCTGTGTTGCCTTCCAACAGCAGCGGCAGCAGATCCTTCGCCAGCAGAATGCCGAGAACGTCGTCGATGCTTTCGCCAATGACCGGGAAGCGCGAGTGGGCCGCTTCGATGATGGACGGCAGGAATTCCCGGGGAGTCTGGCTGGCCTTGATGGTGTTCATTTGCGAGCGGGGAATCATGATATCCCGTACCTGCATATCGGCCACCTGCAGGGCACCTTCGATGATGCTCAGTGCTTCTGCATCCAGTACTTCGTTACGCTGGGCGCTCCGCAGAAGCTCGGTCAGCTGCTGACGGTTGCGCGGCTCCTGGGCAAACGGTTGAACCAATCTCTCCAGCCAGGACTTCTGTCCGCTGCTCGGTCGGTCTTCGCTCATGGCACTCTCATTACTCGTTGGATTCAAGATAAGGGTCGGCAATGCCCAGCTCGGCGAGCAGCTGGCGTTCCAGTTGTTCCATCGCTTCGGCTTCGGCATCGTCAATATGGTCGTACCCCAACAGGTGCAGGCACCCGTGGATGACCATATGCGCCCAATGGGCTTCTCGGCTCTTGCCTTGCTCGGCTGCTTCACGGTTGACCACAGGTACACAGATGACCAGGTCACCCAGCAGCGGGATATTCAGTTCGGGAGGCAGATCGGCGGGAAAGGACAGGACGTTGGTCGCATAATCCTTGTGCCGGTACTCGCTGTTCAACGACTGGATTTCTTCAGCATCGACCAGGCGAATGGTCAATTCCTTGCCGGGGTCGTCACGCAGGGCCAGGGCGGCCCAGCGTACTAGACTGTCGTCGTCGGGTTGGTCGGGCGCGTCGCTGGCCCTTTGTATATCTACCTCAATGGTCATCGCGGCGCTCCTGGCGCTCCTGCTCCTGGCGTTGTTCAAAGCGGTCATAGGCTTCAACGATGCGTTGCACCAGCGGGTGGCGCACCACATCCTTGGATTTGAAGTGGGTAAAGCCGATCCCCTTCACATCCTTGAGCACATCCATCACGTGGGTCAGGCCAGAGCGGGTGCCGCGTGGCAGGTCGACCTGAGTGATGTCGCCGGTGATCACGGCGGTGGAGCCAAAACCAATTCGTGTCAGGAACATTTTCATCTGTTCCAGCGTGGTGTTCTGGCTTTCATCAAGAATGATAAAGCTGTTATTCAATGTGCGTCCGCGCATATAGGCCAGCGGAGCGACTTCAATGACCTGCCGCTCGATCAGTTTGGCAACCTGCTCGAAGCCGAGCATTTCATACAGCGCATCATATAGTGGACGCAAATAGGGGTCGATCTTCTGCGACAGGTCGCCCGGCAGAAAGCCCAGCTTCTCGCCCGCTTCTACCGCCGGGCGTACCAGCAGGATCCGTCGAATCTGTTCGCGTTCCAGCGCATCGACCGCACAGGCCACCGCCAGATAGGTCTTGCCGGTGCCCGCCGGGCCGATACCAAAGTTGATATCGTGCTCTTGAATGGAGCGCACATAGGCCTGTTGGTTCGGGCCGCGGGGCTGAATGGTCATGCGCTTGGTGCGCAGCACAACCGGTTGGTGATGGCTTTCCTGCTGCAACGCTTCGCTGAGGTTTTCCAGACCGGACTCCTGCAGATACAGGTGCACGGTATCCGGGGCCAGATCCTTGTTGTCGCGGGTCTCGCGGTACAACTGGCGCAGCACAGCTTCGGCGGAGCGGGTGATGGCCGGGTCGCCAATCAGCTCAAAATGGTTGCCACGATTGCGTACCTCGATGCCGAGGCGTTGTTCAATCAGGCGCAGGTTTTCATCAAACTGGCCGCAGAGACTGGCGAAGCGCCGGGAATCTATGGGTTCGATACTGAAACGATGGATAGTCAAGGGAGCGTTCAAATTGGTCTGTCAGGTGGCCATATGGCAGTCGGGGGAATACAGCATAGCGCGCAAAATGTTCCATGCAAAGCCGGCCGGCGACGGGTCGCCGGTGGCAGAAGCAGGATTCATCAATGCACGGTTTCGTTGAGCAGGGTGCCGCGTAAGGAGTGGGGCAGGGCTTCTTCAATCTGCACATCGACAAACTGGCCGATCAGGCTGGGATTGTCGCAGCGGAAGTTTACCACCCGGTTGTGCTCGGTGCGGCCCTGCAGCATGCCCGGATCCTTCTTCGAATAGTCGGTCACCAGAATCCGTTGGGTGCTGCCAACCATACGCCGGCTGTTCTCGAAGCCTTGTTGATTGAGGCGCGCCTGGAGAATCTGCAGGCGCTGCTTCTTCACCTCGGCCGGGGTGTCGTCAGCCAGATCCGCGGCCGGCGTACCGGGGCGGGCGCTGTAGATAAAGGAATAGGAGAAGTCGAAACCGATATCTTCTACCAGTTTCATGGTCTGCTCGAAATCCCGGTCGGTTTCGCCAGGGAAACCGACGATAAAGTCAGAGCTGAGGATGATGTCCGGTACGGCGGCTTTCAGCTTGCGCACCCGGGACTTGTACTCCAGCGCGGTATGGTTGCGCTTCATGCCGGCCAATACCCGGTCGGAGCCGGACTGTACCGGCAGATGCAGGTATTTCACCAGTTCAGGCACTTCGGCATGGGCACGGATCAGGCTGTCGGAGAATTCCAGCGGATGCGAGGTGGTGTAACGGATACGGTCGATGCCATCTATCTCGGCAACCACACGGATCAGATCGGCCAGGTCGGCGATGCCGCCGTCGTGGGTCTCGCCGCGATAGCCGTTGACATTCTGTCCCAGCAGGGTGATTTCACGTACACCGTTTTCGGCCAGATGCACGCATTCGGCCAATACATCATCAAATGGACGGCTGACTTCTTCGCCCCGGGTATAAGGTACGACGCAGAAACTGCAGTATTTGCTGCAACCTTCCATCACTGAAACGTAGGCAGTCGGGCCATCCACGCGGGGTTCGGGCAGGTGGTCGAACTTCTCTATTTCCGGGAAGGACACGTCAACCTGGGCAGTGCCTGTGCTGCGCGCGGCGTTTATCATTTCCGGCAGGCGATGCAGGGTCTGCGGGCCGAACACTACATCCACATAGGATGCGCGATCACGAATGGCGGTGCCTTCCTGGCTGGCAACGCAGCCGCCGACGCCGATAATCAGATCGGGATTTTTCTCTTTCAGCGGACGCCAGCGACCCAGTTCAGAAAATACCTTCTCCTGCGCTTTCTCGCGAATGGAACAGGTGTTGAGCAGGATCACGTCAGCCTCATCAGGCCTATCGGTCAGCTCCATTGCCTGATGTTCGCCAAGCAGGTCTGCCATGCGCGAGCTGTCATACTCGTTCATCTGGCAGCCGTGGGTCTGGATAAACAGTTTCTTTGCCATGGGGTTCGCAGCGTGGACTCGTGAAGAAAAACGGCGATTATACACGCTTGCCCCCGGCAATGTGATGGCGGTTGTCGGATCTCCGCCGGGCTGCAGGGTGCAACAGCTACTGGATGTGTACTGAACCTGACCTGCTGCTTGAATCGGTGGCAGATATGCTATGATCCGCGACCTTCGACTGGGTGCTCCCGCCACCCGGTATCCAGCCATAGATGTGCAATATGTGAGTTCCATGAGCAAAGATAAGCAGCAGCCCATTTTTCGAGTGATTTTCATCAATCAGGGCCAGGTGTTCGAAATCTATGCCCGGCAGATTTTCCAGAGCGAACTGTGGGGCTTTCTGGAAATTGAAGAACTGGTGTTTGGCGAGCGCTCGCAGATGCTGGTCGATCCCAGCGAAGAAAAGCTCAAGAGCCAGTTTGAAGGGGTCAGTCGCAGCTTTATCCCGATGCAGGCTATCGTTCGCATCGATGAAGTGGAGCGGGTAGGGCAGGCGCGGATAAGTGAGGCCAAGGCCGGCAGTAACGTGATGTCCTTTCCGATGCCGCCGGGGCCAGGGCCTAATCAGGACTGAGGGATGCTGCTCCCGGTTTCGCCAGCCGGTTGCAGTCGCCGCAATTGTTCCTCGCGGATGTGCCGCAGATAATCGCGAAATAATGCGCCGAGCACCTGAGTCGCCGCCGCTGTTTCCTCCTCGTTCATCTCTTCAGACAAGCGGTCGCCGGCATCCATGGCCGCATCATGGCCATTCACCGCAGCCATCTTCAGCATGATGTAAGCCTGCGGCAGGTTGCGTTCGACACCTTCGCCGGTCGCATGCATCAAGCCCAGACGGTATTGTGCTTCCGGATGCCCCTGGATGGACGCGTGTTCATACCACCGCAGCGCTGCCGGCAGATCCTGGTCGGTGCGTTCACCGTGGTAATACAGTTCGCCCATTTCAAACTGCGCTTGCATATCATCGGCTTCGGCCATCTCCCGGCAATTTTCCAGTGCCAGCGCCAGGCTCTGATCGTCCACGCGGTTTAACGCGCAACGCTCCTCGGTACTGATCAACAGCGGTTCCTGGCTCTGGGCCAGCGAGCTGGTGGCCGTGGCGAGCAGGGCGCAGAACACAAAGGTCGAGCGGATAGAGCTGGTCATGATGACAAGGCCCATTGACTGAAGGCGATACTGCCATTGTGCGCTGGTTTGCATTCCGGGCCAACCGCCAGCGTCGCTGGCGGCGGTGGTAGCGAGGCCGCTTCGGGTCATAGGACGGCGAAGGCGCGTTCAGCGGCATCAAGCGTCAGCTGCACCTCGGTCTCGCCATGGGCGATCGAGGTGAAGCCGGCTTCATAGGCGCTCGGGGCAAAATACACTCCCTGATCCAGCATCAGGTGGAAGAATTTGCTGAAGCGCTCGGCGTCACTGGCCATTACATCCTCGAAGGTCTGGATGGCATCTGCACCGCTGAAATACAGACCGAACATGCCGCCGACCTGAGTGGTCACGAAGGGCACGCTGGCCGCATCGGCGCGGTCCTGCAGGCCCTGCAGCATACGGCTGGTATAGGCCGTCAGCTCGTCGTGGAAGCCGGGACGGCTGATCAGTTTCAGCGTGGTCAGGCCGGCGGCCATGGCCAGCGGGTTACCGGACAGGGTGCCAGCCTGATAGACCGGGCCCAGCGGGGAGATGTATTCCATGATCTCGCGCTTGCCACCGAAGGCGCCTACCGGCATGCCGCCGCCGACAATCTTGCCGAAGGTGGAGAGGTCCGGTGTCACGCCGAAATGCGCCTGGGCTCCGCCCAGTGCAACGCGGAAGCCGGTCATCACTTCGTCAAAAATCAGCACCACACCGTGTTCGTCACAGGCCTCGCGCAGACCTTCAAGGAACCCGGGTACCGGCGGCACGCAGTTCATGTTGCCGGCCACCGGTTCGACGATGATGCAGGCGATATCCTTGCCAACCTTGCTCAGCGTTTCACGTACTGCAGCAATGTTGTTGTAGGGCAGGGTCAGGGTGTGCTGGGCAAAGGCCGCCGGCACGCCGGGGGAGCTGGGCACGCCAAACGTCAGGGCGCCGGAGCCGGCCTTGACCAGCAGGCTGTCGGAGTGCCCGTGATAGCAGCCCTCGAACTTGATGATGGTATCGCGGCCGGTGTAGCCCCGGGCCAGGCGGATGGCACTCATGGTCGCCTCGGTGCCCGAGCTGACCATGCGCACCATGTCCATGGACGGCACCATGGAGCAGACCAGCTCGGCCATCTCGGTCTCCATGGCGGTCGGCGCGCCGTAGGACAGACCATGCTCCAGCTGGCGGCGTACCGAATCCAGTACTTGCGGATGGGCATGGCCAAGGATCATCGGGCCCCAGGAGCCAACGTAGTCCACATAGCGCTTGTCGTCTTCATCAATGATGTAGGCGCCTTCGGCATGCTTGATAAACAGCGGGCTGCCGCCGACGCTGCGGAAGGCACGTACCGGGGAGTTCACGCCACCGGGGATGTGTTTCTGGGCACTGGCAAAAAGGGATTCGGAGCGGGACATGGGTAATCTCTCAGTTCTTGAACAGGGTATGAAAAGCCTGCGCGCGGCGCTGCACCTCGGCGGCCGAGCCGGCACCGAACAGGCCATGAATAACGGCCAGCAGATCGGCACCGGCAGCCATCAGTTGCGGTGCGCGCTCCAGGGTAATGCCGCCGATAGCAACTATCGGTGTGGTAAAACGCTGGCGCGCCTCGGTCAACAGCTCAGGCGTGGCGGCGGGGGCGCCAGGCTTGGTCTCTGACTGGAAAAAACGCCCGAAGGCAATATAACTGGCGCCGGCCTCGACAGCCCGGGCGGCGTAATCCAGATCGGCATGGCAGGTAGCACCGACGATCGCCTGGGGGCCAAGCTGCTGGCGGGCCTCGCGCAGCGAGCCGTCTTCCTGGCCCAGGTGTACGCCCACTTGCAGCTCGCTGGCCAGCGCCAGATCGTCGTTGATCAGCAGCTCGGCACCATATTGCTGACACAGCTGCTTGAGCTGACGGGCTTCGTCCAGCCGCCGGGCGGTGTCATTGCTCTTGTCGCGGTACTGCAGCAGGCGTGCGCCACCGGCCAGAGCGGCTTCGACGTACGGCAAGAGTCGGCCGTCGGCCAGCAGCGCGCTGTCGGTAATAGCGTACAGCCCGCGCAGGATCATTGGCAGAAGTCCAGCGGCAGACGCCGTGGGACATACTGACCCTTGCCGGGCTGTTCAGCGTCGCGCAGGGTGCGCCAGGTGTAATCCAGCGCCGTTTCCACCGCGCTGACCAGTTCCTGACCCAGCGCCAGACGACCGGCCAGCGTGCTGGCCAGCGTACAGCCGGAGCCGTGGTACTCGCCCGGCAGGCGGGCGCAGGTAAAGGTGTGCTGGCTGCCATCCTGACAATACAGGCGGTTATACACTTCCTGCTCGGTGCCATGGCCACCGGTGATCAGCAGGTTCTGGCAGAGTGGCAGCAGCTTGGCGGCGCACTCGTCGGCTGTGCCTTCCGGCAGTTCGGCCAGGATGCGTGCTTCCGGCAGGTTGGGCGTGGCGATGCGCGCCAGCGGCATGATCTTCTCGCGCATGGCATAACCGACTTCGTCCTTGCCCAGCGAACCGCCGCCACCTGCGCGCAACACCGGGTCGCACACCAGCGGCAGGTCAGGGTGGGCCTGCATGATCTCGACTACCGTATCAACCATTTCCAGACTGCCGAGCATGCCCAGCTTCACCGCAGACACTGTCATGTCGTTCAGCACCGCATTGGCCTGCGCCAGTACCCACTCACGATCCAGTACGCGGAAATCGCTGACATCAACGGTGTTCTGCACCGTCAGTGCGGTGACCGTGGGTGCGGCGTGGCAGCCCTGGGCGATCAGTGCTTCGATATCAGCCTGCAGACCGGCACCACCGCTTGGATCGTGGCCGGAAAGACAGAGAACAACGGGACGAAAGGGAGTAGGCGTAGTCATGGGATAAGCTTACCATCAGAGGTCAGGTATCGGTATGGCGGCAGCCAGACGCAGGACACAGCTGCAACAGCACGCCGCTCTCGGAAACCGCAGACTATAACAATAACCGGCGAGGGAAGCTGCGATGAAGAGCGTAGATAAATGGTTTGACGAGTACGGTGAAAGCCACCGCAACCCGCTGAACAAGCTGGTGCACTGGATCTGTGTGCCGCTCATTACTTTCAGTGTGCTGGGCATGCTCTGGGCGCTGCACCCGGTGGCGGCGATGGTTGCGGTTGGCCTGGCGCTGGCTTTCTATATGCTGCTGTCCTGGCAACTGGCGTTGGTCATGGCCATCCAGAGCCTGATCATGCTGTGGATACTCAGCCTCATGCCTGTCGTATTCTGGCCCTGCCTGAGCATCTTTGTACTGGCCTGGATCGGCCAGTTCATCGGTCACCAGATCGAGGGCAGGAAACCGTCCTTCTTCAAGGACGTCCAGTTTCTGCTGATCGGCCCCGCCTGGTTGATGGGTTTTGTGTTCAAGCGGCTGGGCTGGCGCTACTGAAGCGGCAGCTCCCGCCACTGCCCCGGCTGCAGATCGTCCAGCGACCAGTCGCCGATGCGCATTCTTACCAGACGCAGCGTCGGCAGACCGACCGCCGCTGTCATCCGTCGCACCTGGCGATTGCGCCCCTCGCTGATGGTGATCGCCAGCCAGGTGGTGGGAATATGCTGGCGAAAGCGCACAGGCGGATTACGCGGCCATAACAGCGGCTCGGCAAGCACATCCACTCCCGCCGGGCGGGTAGGGCCATCATTCAGCAGTGGACCGGCGCGTAGCTGCTGCAGCTGCTCTTCGTTTGGCTCGCCCTCCACCTGCACCCAGTAGGTCTTGCTCAGCTTGTGTTTCGGGTCGGTAATCTTCGCTTGCAGCCGGCCATCATTGGTCAGCAACAATAACCCTTCGCTGTCCCGGTCCAGCCGGCCAGCGGGGTAAACGCCCTGAATATCAATAAAATCCTTCAACGTCGGGCGCCCCAGCTCATCAGTGAACTGGGTCAACACGTCAAAGGGCTTGTTCAGCGCGATCAGCCTGGGCTGCGCCGGCGGCGGAGCAGGCTGGCGACGCGGCTTGCCGGAGCGAATCGGCGGGCGGGGTTTGCGAACAGGTTGTTTCATGCGGGGATTATAAGCGAGCGGCGAAGGCGTAGTCACCGCCACGCCGAAGTTACCCGAACCCGAAGCACCTCCAATGCTTACCGGCCGGGGTCGGTATGGCCTGTGGCCGAACCGTCTGCGGCCGGGGACGGCCGTAGACGAGCGCCATGGATGGTGGGGTGCGAGTTCGGCAACGGTCATACCCGTCCCGGGCCACTCTGATCCAGCAGCAACCAGCAGCCCTCAGCCCAAAGCACCAAGCAACTACCGGGTCCCCGTCGGCATACTGCGCTCCACCAGTCCCCGGACGTCCAGCCCGCGGGGCAGGGTGCCGAACGCGCGGCCACAGCCATCCAGTCGACTGGCAATAAACGCATCCGCCACCATATTGTTACCCGCATCCACCAACAGCCGCGCCTGCAACGCTACGGCAATATCCTCGGTGAGCTGCCTGGCCCGATACTGGATATCGTCCTTTTCGGCCAGATGCTGCTTCAACTGATCAACATGCCGCTTCAGCCGGTCGTTACCGGCGCCATCCTTCAGTTCGGCAAACAGCATATCTTCCAGGCCCGGCTCCTTGGCCAGGGCCCGCAGCACATCCAGGCACTGCACGTTCCCCGAGCCTTCCCAGATCGAGTTGACCGGTGCCTCCCGGTACAGCCGGGGCAGGATACTGTCTTCCACATAACCGGCCCCACCCAGGCACTCCTGCGCCTCATTGATCATCGCCGGGGCCCGCTTGCAGATCCAGTATTTGCCGATCGCCGTTGCCAGCCGGATAAAGCCCGCTTCATGGGCATCGGCAGCGTTATCCAGCGCCGCTGCCATACGCATGGTCAGGGCCAGGGCTGCCTCACTTTCCAGCGCCAGATCAGCCAGCACGTTCTGCATCAGCGGCTGTTCCACCAGCACCCGGCCACTCACCAGGCGATGCGCGCAATGATGCAAGGCCTGGGTCAGTGCCTGGCGCATCAGCGAACTGGAACCGATCATGCAATCAAAACGGGTCATGGCCACCATCTCGATAATGGTCGGCACTCCGCGGCCTTCCTCCCCGAGCATCCATGCCAGCGCCCCGTAAAACTCGACCTCGCTGGACGCATTGGCCTGATTGCCGAGCTTGTTCTTCAGTCGTTGGATATGGAACTGATTGCGACTGCCATCCGGACGGTGACGTGGCAGCAGAAAACAACTCAAACCCTTGTCCGTCTGCGCCAGGGTCAGAAAGGCATCGCACATCGGCGCAGAACAGAACCACTTGTGGCCGACCAGTTCGTAGGCCTGGCCTGGGCCGCCGGCATCCAGCGGTACGGCGCGGGTGCTATTGGCGCGCACATCGGTACCGCCCTGTTTCTCGGTCATTGCCATGCCGATGGTCAGGCCGCGTTTGTTTTCCATGGGCAGATTACGCGGGTCATATTCCCGGGACAGGATCCCCGGCAACCATTTTTCCGCGATATCCGGTTGCAGGCGTAGCGCCGGAACGCAGGCAAAGGTCATGGTCATCGGGCAGCTGGTGCCGGCCTCGGCCTGATTATGCAGGTACATGGTCGCGGCGCGCGCGACATATGCGCCCGGGCGCGGATCCGTCCATGGCGCACTGGTGATGCCGTGGGTAATGCCGGCCGTCATCAATTCATGGTAGGCAGGGTGAAATTCCACCACATCGACGCGGTGTCCGTAGCGGTCATGGCTGTGGAATACCGGTGGGTAGCGGTTGGCAAGAAAGCCTGCCTGCATCAGGGGGCCACCAGCCAGTTGACCATAGGCGCCGAGCTGTTCGCTTGCCCAGTCGCCCCGGTAGCGATGCACCCATTGTTGCAGGGGCAGGTCACTGTGGTAGAGGTTCAGGCCATCCAGCGGTGGGACCTGATTGGTGACTTCATGGGTTTCCGCGTGCTGGTGCAGGTTCATCGCTGCCCTCCGGGGAATTATTGTTGCGGGTCGTCAGCCCTCAACATTAGCAAGAATGATTGCCTTGATCACAAAACCGACTATGCCAAGGCCCAATGCAAAGAACAGTACTGCTGTGCCCCAGCGTCCCGCCTTGGACTTTTTGGCCAGGTCCCAGACGATAAATGCCATGAAAGCGACCAGCGCAAAAATGGACAGGGGCAAGGCGAGGGCTTCGAATTCTTCGTAGGACACCGGGGATCTCCATCAGATAAGGGGAATGATTATTTGACCAGATGCTCAAGGGGTAATTCCGTACTGGATACCACCTGATTGAGCACGAAGCTGGAACGGACGCTGGATACCCCTTCGATCCGGGTCAGGGTACCGAGCAGAAATTGCTGATAATGATCCATATCCTGGACCATCACGCGTAACTGGTAATCCGCATCCATGCCGGTCACCAGGGCGCAGTTCTGCACTTCCGGGCAGTTGCGGATAGCCGACTCGAAGTTGGCAAAGCGGTCAGGGGTGTGGCGGTCCATGCCGATCATGACAAAGGCCGTCAGCGTCAGTCCCAGCTTGTGCGGGTCCAGCAGCGCCACCTGCCGCATGATGTAGCCGGCTTCTTCCAGTTGCTTGACCCGGCGGGAGCAGGGCGAAGGTGACAGGCCGATGCGGTCGGCCAGTTCCTGGTTACTGATGCCCGCGTCATGCTGCAGCGCGGCCAGGATTTTAAGGTCGTAACGGTCAAGATCGGTGGGGTTCATCTTCTTTTCGTCTTTTTATTGCGGTTGTGTTGGTTGGTTTGACTGATTATTGCTTATTTGTGGCTGTAGCGTGCAATAAAAGGCAAGAAATGTCGCGAGTGGCTCGTTATCATAGTCACAAGTTTCAAGCCCTGGCCGGCAAGTCCAACCAGACGCTCCAGAAGAGCGACAGCGCGATGACAGCTTCCTACCGGATCTGCTCATCAACCGGCCACCCCAACCCACAAGGTCGAGGGACAGGCAGTATCCCAACAGGATATGTACGCGGACAGATGCCAACGGCCGACATTGTCGGCCGTTGGCGTTTCTGGCGTCCGGTTTTTCTCAGACCGGATCCTTGTGCACCAGTACTTCGGCCTGGGTAAAACGCTCCTCGATGGCACGGCTTACCTGTTCGCCCACTTCATGAGCTTCGTTCAGCGATAACTCGCCGGATATCTCCAGATGCAGCTGCATGAACCACTGCTGCCCCGATTCCCGTGTGCGCAGGTCATGCACACCGATTACGCCAGGTACCGCTCGAGCCAGTTCGAGAGCCTCCAGGCGAACCTCATCGGGCAGTTCATGATCCATCAGGATCTGTATCGCGTGGCGGCCGATCTGTATTGCACTGAAGGCGATGAGCAGGGCGATGGCGATACCGAACAGGGCATCGGCGCCGGGCAAACCGTAATGGGCCAGTAGCAGCGCAGCAATAATGCTGCCGTTCATCAGCAGATCAGCGCGGTAGTGCAGGGAATCGGCGCTGATCGCGGTAGAGCCGGTACGCTTGATGACATGGCTCTGAAAGCGCAGCAGCAACAGGGTAGCGACGATCGACAGCAACATCACCGCCACGCCATACCAGGCAGCGTCCAGCGGTCGCGGGTTACGCAGGTGGTCGATGCCCTGATGCAGCACCACCAGTGCCGAACCGGCAATGAACACGGACTGGGCCAGTCCGGCCAGGGCTTCAGCCTTGCCGTGACCGAAACGGTGGCCCTTGTCCGGCGGGGTGAGCGCATAGGCCACGGCAATCAGATTGATCAGCGAGGCGCCGGCGTCCATCAGTGAGTCGATCAGCGAGGCCAGCAGGCTCACCGAGCCGGACATGAACCAGACAGCCGCCTTGAGAAGAATCAGGATCACCGCCACGGCTACCGAGGCATAGGTTGCCAGCCGCAGTAACCGGTCGTTGTGCTGCTGTGTGGCCTGCCTTGAGTCGCCCATCAGCCGCGCACCCGGGCGTCGAGCAGGGCCAGTTGCTCAGCCGGCGGATGGTTCATCTGCACGGCCTGCTCCAGCGGCAGATTAAGGTCCAGATCCTTCTGCAGGATGGCCTTGAGTTTCAACGGATCAACGTCGCCGTCGGCATCGACGGCTTCGCCCAGCCGTTCCGGGGTCAGCGTGTAGCGCTCATCCGGAAAGTAGATGGCACCGGTGGTGAAGTCCACGGCAAAGGCGATCAGCCCCGGGATCACATAGAACAGCAGACCGATGCCATTGAGAATCGCCACGCCCGGGTCGATTTCACCGCTGATCTGTCCACGGCGTTCGGGATAGAACACAGTACCGCAGGCGGTCAGTTGGGTAGCCAGAGTGGTGCTCAACAGAATGCTGGTCAGAGCCTTCAAGCGCATGATAATCCTCATGGATTGCAGTTAACCGGATAGGCCATCACTATACGCTGCCCGGCTGATGCCTTGAAGGCGCAGGGCTATAATGCCGGCCTTTATGCCATGGCGAGAATTGATGAGCGATCTTCCTGTTAAAGCTGTACTCGGTGAGCTGCATCGACAATTGACAGATCATCCTGCCGTGGTGCTGCAGGCGCCGCCCGGCGCCGGCAAGACCACGCTGGTGCCACTGGCCCTGCTCGACGCCGCCTGGCTGGCCGGGCGCAAGATCATTCTTCTGGAGCCGCGCCGGCTTGCTGCCCGCGCCGCGGCCGAACGGCTGGCGCAGTTGCTGGGTGAGACAGTCGGGCAGACCGTTGGTTACCGTATTCGTCTGGAAACCCGGATAAGCGCTGCCACGCGCATCGAAGTGGTCACCGAGGGCATTCTGCAGCGTCTGCTGCAGGCTGATCCCGAACTGCCGGGCGTCGGACTGGTGATCTTTGATGAGTTTCACGAGCGTAGTCTGGACGCCGATCTGGGTCTGGCGCTCTGTCTGCAGACCCAGCAGTACCTGCGCGACGAGGGTAACCCGCTGAAACTGCTGGTGATGTCCGCCACCCTGGATGCCGCCGGCGTCAGCCAGCTACTGGACAATGCACCCCTGGTCAGCAGCGAGGGCCGCCAGTATCCGGTGCAGATCCAGCATGGCAGCACTGCCGCACCGGGCCAGCCGCTGGAGCCGCTGCTGGAGCAGGCGATACTGCAGGCGCTGGCAACCGACAGCGGCAGTCTGCTGGTGTTTCTGCCCGGCGCTGCGGAAATACGCCGCCTGCAGGCCCGCCTGCAGGAATCGCTGACAATCCATCCGGATGTAGATATTGCGCCCTTGTATGGAGAACTGGATTTTGCCGCCCAGCGCCAGGCCATCAGCCCGGCTGCGCCCGGCCGGCGCAAGATAGTGCTGGCTACGCCCATTGCGGAGACCAGTCTGACCATCGAAGGCGTGCGGGTGGTAATCGACTCCGGCCTGTGTCGCGAGCCGGCCTTTGATCCAGTCTCCGGCATGACCCGCCTGCATACCCGGAGGATTTCCCGTGCTGCCGCCGAGCAGCGCGCCGGGCGTGCCGGACGCACCGAGCCGGGTATCTGCTACCGCTTATGGTCGGCTGACCAGCATGCCCAGCTGGCGGCCCAGAGTCCGGCGGAAATACTCCAGGCCGATCTGGCGCCGCTGGCGCTGCAGCTGGCCCGGTGGGGCATTGATGATCCTGCTGAACTGGCCTGGCTGGACGCGCCGCCTGCGGCGGCCTTGCAACAGGGGCGGGATCTGCTGGTGCAGTTGGGCGCACTGGAAATAACCGATACCGGCTGGAAGCTCACCGACCACGGCGCGGCATTGGCCGAACTGCCCATGCATCCACGACTTGCGCATATGTTGCTGCGCGGTCAGCGGCTGGGCCTGGGCAGGCTGGCTTGCCGGTTGGCGGCGATTCTGGGCGATCGGGATCTGCTGCGTGGGGTGGAGGATGCCGATATCAGCCGCCGACTGGCCGCCTTTGATGCGCCACGCAATGAACCGGCGCTCGATCGCGGCGCCTTGCAACGGGCTCGGCAACTGGCTGAACAATGGCAGCGTTTGCTGGGTCGCAGCGCAGTTGAACCGGTTCTGACCGAGCCGGACAGCGAGCGCTGGGCCGGCTTGCTATTGGCGCTGGCCTACCCGGACCGGATCGCTATGCGCCGAGGCGAGCAGGGCAGTGACTACCGCCTGGCCAACGGCCGCTCGGCTGCGTTCGCTCAGGTGGATAGCCTGCAACAGCAACCATGGCTAGCGGTCGCCAGTCTTGGTGGGCATGCCAGCCAGCGTAACGCACGCATCTTCATGGCCGCGGCTCTGGATCCCCAGTGGCTGCCGCAGTACCTGCCGGAACTGTTGCAACAGGAGCAGACCCTGGAGTGGGATGCACGCAGTGAATCGCTGATTGCCGAACAGCAGCAACGCATCGGCGCGCTGGTATTCAGCCGTGAGCCGCTGCAAAGCATCGATCCTGCGCAGCGCAACCGTGCTTTGTGTGCGGTAGTGCGCAAGCAGGGTATCAACCTGCTGCCCTGGACACCGGCACTGCGCCAGTGGCAGGCGCGCATTCTGCTGCTGCGTGAGCTGGACCTGCAGCAGGGCGATGCGTCGGCCTGGCCGGATATCAGTGACCAGAGGCTGCTCGATACGCTGGAAGACTGGCTCGCCCCCTATCTGGACAAGGTCAGCCGCCTGGCGCACTTCGCCAATCTGGATCAACCGGCCATATTGACCAGCCTGCTGCCCTGGCCATTACCGCGGGAGCTGGACGAGCAGGCGCCGACCCACTGGGTCGTGCCCACCGGCTCGCGCATCCGCATCGATTACAGCGAAACCCCGCCGGTACTTGCCGTACGCTTGCAGGAAATGTTCGGCAGCCGTACAACTCCGCGCATAGCCAACGGCCGTATGGCACTTAAACTGCACCTGCTGTCCCCCGCCAGACGCCCGGTGCAGGTGACCCAGGATCTGGAAGGCTTCTGGAGCAGCAGTTATGCCGAAGTGAAGAAGGACATGAAGGGCCGGTATCCCAAGCATTACTGGCCGGATGATCCGCTGCAGGCCGAGCCGACTACCAGGGCCAAGCCGCGCAAATAAACCGGCAGCATCTCCCGATTGGCGAGCTTCCGCTCGCCTGCAGCTCTCGATCTCTATCGTGTCTTTAAGCGCAGCCTGGCCCCGCGTACAATGCCACCCCCGCTTTTCCTTCGGAGTTCGCCCATGGACAACACCAGCCAGATTCTTCAACGCAGCGCGGAGCTGTTTGCCGACCAGCGGCTGCTGCTGGTCAATCCTCCGGCGGACGGGCTTACCCGTGAGTTGCCGGCGGACTGGCACGTATGGACATGGGACTATTCGGTATTCCTCGGACTGCGCGGCAAGCTGCCGGAGCAGCAGCTGAGTTTCTCCCACCTGTGTCCGACCATCGAGAATCTGCAAGGCGCGATCCTGGTGATGCCCAAGGCCATCGAGCGGGCCGAGTACGCGCTGGCGCAGATGGCGCCGCAGCTTGGCGCAGATTGTCCGCTGTATCTGGTGGGGGAGAAGAAGGGCGGGATTACCCGTGCGGAAAAACTACTGGCTGGTCTGGGTGACGGGGCGGAGAAGCTCGACTCGGCCCGGCATTGCCAGCTATGGCGCACCCGCGTCACTGGCGATGCGCCGGCATTCAGTCTGACTGCTTGGCAGCAGGATGTGGTGCTCGATCTTGCTGATCAGCAGGTGCAACTGCTCAGTCTGCCTGGCGTTTTCAGCCATGGCCGTCTGGACGAGGGCAGTGCTCTGCTGCTGGACGAAATGGCGCCGCTACCGGGCGGTAAGGTGCTGGACTTCGGTTGCGGGGCAGGCGTGTTGAGCGTGGTGCTGGCCCGGCGCAATCCCGATTGCCGGTTTGAACTGGTGGATGTGGATGCGTTGGCGTTGTATTGCGCACGGCAGAGCCTGCAGCTCAATCAGGTGCAGGCTGACGTTTACCCCTCCGATGGTCTCAGCGATGTTCATGGGCGCTACGCTGCAGTGGTCAGTAACCCGCCGTTCCATACGGGCGTACGCCATGACACCAGTATCGCCGAGCGATTCTTCAGTCAGGTCACGCGTAATCTGGTACCGCGTGGTGAGTTGCGCATCGTCGCCAATGGCTTTCTCAGGTATCCGCCCCTGATCGAGGCGCATATCGGACCCTGCCAGGTGCTGCGCGAGAACAACAGGTTCAAGGTCTACTCGGCGGTCGCGCCAGGTTGATTCGGCCTGACAGTCTTGATAAAGTTCCGGCCGTCTTAGGGGAGTAGTCTCTCCGGAAGCCTGCCTTCCAAGGCAAACGTCAACATATTCGGCCCGCAGGCCGTGGCGTTTGCGACCTGCCGTTGCCCTCCGGGCGACCCGGGTCTGACGAGACCTTTGACATGGGAACACCAGCCGAGGGCGGGGGTGTGCCTGTGTCATTGAAATGGTCAACCCGCCCTCATATGGAAAATCCGTGGAAGCCTTTTTCGTTTCAACCGGGGTAGTCACGCTGGCAGAGATCGGAGACAAGACCCAATTGCTGGCATTGTTGCTGGCGGCGCGTTTCCGTCGGCCCTGGCCGATCATCTGGGGCATCCTGATCGCCACTGTCGCCAATCATGCATTGGCTGGTGCGGTCGGCCAACTGGTCGGTGAGCTGCTCAGCGAAACCTGGCGGTACAGCCTGCTGGCCATCAGCTTCCTTGCTGTGGCAGCCTGGACGCTGGTGCCGGACAAACTGGACGATGCCAATACCCCGCCGATCAGCCGCTACGGTGCCTTCATGGCCGCGCTGGTGGCATTCTTTCTTGCCGAGATGGGCGACAAGACGCAGATTGCTACCGTGGTGCTGGCCGCGCAGTTCGATGCCTACCTGTGGGTAGTCATGGGAACCACGCTGGGCATGATGCTGGCCAACGTGCCGGTGGTCTTTCTGGGTAACGCCGCCGCAGGAAAACTGCCGCTCGGGCTGATCCGGGGAATCACCGCGCTGATCTTTGCGCTGCTGGGCCTGTATGCCGGCTGGCTGGCGCTGAACTGACGCCACGGCGTCAGTGCAAGCTCCGAAGCGGCACGGCAAATCCTCATGCCGCGCCGCTGAACCCTTTCTTTCACATCCAGTTATATCTGGATTTATTATTCATAAAAAGAATAACCAAGTTCCAAAATAGTATTTTTAGCTATATGTCTTTCCCTCTACTATCTCTCCCGTCGATACCCCTTGGTATCAGGAATATGACCGGGAGCAAACCATGACCGCAACATCACAACTCCATGCGGCTGTGGACGACCAGAAGGTGTTGGCCGCAATAACTGAGGCGCTGAAAAGCATCCAGTTCGGTGCAGTGGAAATTACCCTGCATAACGGCCAGGTGGTGCAGATCGAACGTAAGGAAAAGATCCGCTTCCAGCCACCGACCAGAGCGTCCTGAAACCCGACCACGGGAAAGCCAGACTTTTTTATAAGCTATATCCCCGCCGACTGGATCGCCAGAGGTGGCCACAACATGGAGAGTCCCATGATACGGCGTACCACGATCAGTCAGTGCAGTCTCTGTAAAAGCGCCGCCGCACGAATGTGCCGGTAATCAGCACGGATCGCCATAGCTTTTTTTGCGCTTTTAACGAGAGAAATGAAGATGAAAAAAATTCTGCGTAATACCCTGGTGGGTGGTTTGGCCGCCCTGATTGCTGGCCCGGTACTGGCGGCCAGTGTGAATCTGCTCAATGTGTCCTACGACCCGACCCGTGAGTTCTACCGCGAATACAACGCGGCATTCAGCAAGTACTGGCAGGAGGCCAAAGGGCAGAGCGTCAACGTACGCCAGTCCCACGGCGGCTCCGGTTCCCAGGCGCGTTCGGTGATTGATGGTCTGGATGCGGACGTGGTCACCCTGGCGCTGGCCTATGATATTGATGCCCTGCGTCAGCATGCCGACCTGATTCCGGAAAACTGGCAGAGCCGGCTGGACAGGAACAGCTCGCCCTACACCTCGACCATCGTGCTGCTGGTACGCAAGGGCAACCCGAAGAACATCCGCGACTGGGATGACCTGATCCGCGATGGTGTGGAAGTCATCACCCCCAACCCGAAAACCTCCGGCGGTGCCCGCTGGAACTATCTGGCGGCCTGGGGTTACGCACTGAAGCAGAACGGCGGCGACCAGGCCAAGGCCTACGAATTTGTCAGCAAGCTGTTTGCCAACGTGCCGGTGCTGGACCCGGGTGCCCGTGGCGCAACCAATACCTTTGTACAGCGCGGTCTGGGTGATGTGTTCATTGCCTGGGAAAACGAGGCCTATCTCTCGGTTGAGCAACTGGGCAAGGGGCAGTTCGAAATTGTGGTGCCGTCGGTCAGCATCCTCGCCGAGCCACCGGTGACTGTGGTGGACAAGAATGTCGACCGCAAGGGTACCCGCGAGGTGGCTGAGGCCTATCTGCAGCATCTGTACAGCGACGAAGCCCAGCGTCTGGCGGCCAGGCACTATTACCGCCCGAGCAACCCGGAGATTGCCGGTGAATTTGCGGACAAGTTCGCGGATGTGGAGCTGTTCGGTATCGATGAGGTGTTCGGTGGCTGGGAAAAGGCGCAGAACGATCACTTCAACGATGGCGGCAAGTTCGACAGCATTCTCGAGAGTCTGAGCAAGCGCTGACCGGCGCGCTGGATCCCCGCGTTCGCGGGGGTGACGATTCCAGGCCGCTCACCTGTTCACAGGAATGACAGCTTGGGGCAGGGCGCAGATCCAGGCCCGCTCCCGTCATCCTCGGCGAAAGCCGGGGATCCATGCTTTGTCTGCATCCTCCATTAAAGGTGATACATGTTTTCCGCCACCAGGCAACGCAGGGTCATACCCGGTTTCGGGCTGACCATGGGCTTCACCCTGTTCTATCTGGGTTT
>CAYYUQ010000032.1:0-33520 GCA_964474945.1 uncultured Halopseudomonas sp.
GGTGCTAGTGGCCTCACGGCCGTGGAAGTTCGAGTCTTCTCCTGGGCACCAATTCAAGACAAAGCCGAGCTTATGCTCGGCTTTGTTGTTTCTGCTTATCTGTTTTTCTCCCGAATAAAACAACCGACGCACTCCAACTCATTATCAGGCTATGGTTACCACTGCGCACCCATATGTCAGGGAAGTGAATGAATGACGTTAGAAATAGGACTGGTTCTAGGCATCGCCCTCATCGCAATTCTGTTGTTCGCTACCGAGAAATTACGCATTGATGCGGTAGCCCTGCTGGTGCTATCCGGACTGGCCATTCTTGGATTGGTCAATCCGGAGCAGGCTCTGAGCGGCTTCAGTAACCAGGCCACCGTAACCGTCGCGGCCATGTTCATTCTCGCCGCAGGCTTACAGAACAGTGGCGCCCTGTCCGGTATCGGGCGCTTGCTGGGTCAGGCCAAGTCCCCCTTGCTGTTTCTGCTGACGCTGTTCGGCGTGCTGGCAGTGGTAGCCCCCTTCGTCAACAACACGGCTGTGGTCGCAGTGTTCATGCCTATCGTCATGGCCGCCACCGCCAGCATCGGCATGTCTGCCTCCAAAGCACTTATCCCCTTGTCCTATGTGTCTCAAATGGCCGGTGTTTGCACCCTGGTCGGCACCTCAACCAACCTGCTGGTCAATGCCATGGCCAAGGATCTGGGGCATCCGGGCTTCAGCATGTTCGAATTTACTCCGCTCGGGATTATCTGCTTTTTTGCTGGTTGTTTTTACCTGCTCACCATTGGCCGCTGGTTGTTACCACATACCCGTGCCACCGAACTGGTGGAGCATTACGAACTGGGTAAATACATCACCGAATTGCGTGTCATGCCAGACTCATCACTGATCGGTACCTCAGTCGGCGAAGCCAAGCTGGGCGAGGAGTACGGCGTGTTTGTGCTCGAACTCTTGCGCGGCGAGAAAACGGTCTGGTCCCCGCGCTCTCAGGTGCTTGAGGAAGGCGATGTACTGATTGCGCGGGGCGACTGGTCAAAGCTAGACGAACTGAAGAACAAGACCGGACTGGAGATCAACTCCGAATTCAAACTCAAGGCACGCACGCTGGAAGAAGGCACACAGCAGGTACTCACCGAAGTCATGATTGCGCCCCGCTCGCGTGTGATTGGCAGCACCCTCGCCCTGCTCGACCGTCGCTGGCAGCATAGCGCCACCGTGCTCGCCGTGCATCGGCGTGGCGAGGTATTACGCAAGCAGCTGAAGGACGTACGCCTGAACGTGGGCGACGTACTGCTGATGCTCACACCGGAAGCCGAGATGCCCGCCCTGCGCAAGGACACCAACGTTATCGTCCTGAGCCAGCGCGATCAGGACAAGCCCATGGGCTGGCGGGCACCCTTTGCTCTTATCACCATGGCGCTGGTGATCGGCATCTCCGTGATCGGCTGGGCACCTATCTCCATCACTGCTCTCATCGGTGCCGTCGCCATGACCCTGGCCGGCTGTCTGGAGGCCGATGAAGTGTATGACGCCATCGATTGGCGCATCATCATTCTGCTGGCGGGATTGCTACCGCTGGGGATCGCCATGAGCCAGAGTGGCGCGGCGGAATTCATCGTTGCCAATACCATTGGCCTGGTAAGCGACTCGGGGCCGCTGGTAGTACTGGCGGTACTGTATCTCATGGCACTGCTGCTGACAGAGTTCATGAGCAACGCGGCCGCCGCGGTGATTCTCACGCCGATCGGCATGTCGACAGCAACCCTGATGGGCGTGGATCCGACCCCCTTCCTGATCGCCGTGACCTTCGCCGCGTCCACCAGCTTTGCCACACCGGTGGGCTACCAGACCAACACCATGGTTTACAGCGCCGGCGGCTACAAGTTCACCGACTTCATCAAGGTCGGCCTGCCGCTGAACCTGATCTTCTGGGTGCTGGGGGTGATCTTCATTCCGGTGTTCTGGCCGTTCTGAACGAACGACGCCAGCAGGTACTCAAGTCCGCCAGATATCCTCTGCCGCATCGACCTCTACCGAAGGCCGGATCTGCGACGGACTCCGGGAAAAACGCGGGGCCGGTGCGCTGTGCAGTACGCCGTCGATCTTCTGCCAGGTCTGCCGCGCTGCCAGATGAGGGTGCTGGTGTGACTCTTCCAGCTCCAGTACCGGTGCAAAGCAGGCGTCACTGCCCTCCAGCAGTTCGCACCACTCGTTCTGCGTACGCTGAGCAAACAGCTGTGTCCAGCCCGCGGCCTGGGCCGCCTGATCCTCGCTGTCAGCCGCTTGTGTCAGCAGCGCCTCGTCAGCACCACTGCGCTCTACCAACTCGCGATAGAACGCCGGCTCCAGTGCGCCCACAGCAATCTGCTTGCCATCGGCACAGCGGTAGCAGCGGTACCAGGGCACAGCACCACCCAGCAGATTATGGCCCTGCCGCATATCGATGCGCCCGGTCGGCAGCAGACCACTGAAAAACGACATCAGCGAGGCGGTGCCGTCTACGATCGCGGCATCCACCACCTGGCCAAGACCGGAGCGTTCACGCTCCAGTAGGGCAGCCAGGATACCGACGGTAAGGAACATCGATCCCCCGCCGAAGTCGCCGACCAGATTCAGCGGCGGCAGCGCCTCCCCCTGCGCCGGACCGATGGCAGCCAGCGCGCCGGTCAGGGCGATATAGTTGATATCGTGCCCGGCGGTCTGCGCCAGTGGTCCGGTCTGGCCCCAGCCGGTCATCCGGCCGTAGACCAGACGCGGATTCAGCTCGTGCAACTGATCCGGTCCCAGCCCGAGGCGCTCCATCACCCCGGGACGGAAACCTTCAATCAGAACATCCGCCCGCTGTGCCAGCTCCAGGCAGCGCTGGCGTCCCGCCTCACTGCGGATGTCCAGCGTGATAACGGTACGCCCGCGATCCACCACCGGGTTGGCCCAGCCATTGCCGCCCGGGCGGTCGATGCGCAGCACCTCGGCGCCCATGTCTGCCAGTTGCATGGCACAGTGCGGGCCGGGACCAATGCCGGCGAACTCCAGAACCCGCAGCCCGGCCAGTGGACCTGTACCTACCGTTACCGTCATCGCTGCCTCCTTCAGGCCTGAGCCCCGAGCTGTTGCTCGGACAGATATTGATAGTAGCGGTCGCGCAGCACTTTCTTGTCGATCTTGCCGGTCGCCGTCAACGGAATAATGTCGACAATCATGTCATCAGGCATCCACCACTTAACAATCTTGTCCTCCAGGTGGGCAAGCATTTCAGCCTTGGAGACCTCGACGCCCGGTTGCGGCTCGATAATCAGCAGCGGCCGCTCTTCCCACTTGGGATGGTAGACCCCCACTACTGCCGCCAGCCGCACGCCCGGACAGGCAACCGCGACGTTCTCGATATCAATCGAACTGACCCACTCACCGCCGGACTTGATGACGTCCTTGGTACGGTCGGTGATGCGCATGAAGCCGTTCTCGTCCAAGGTGGCGATATCACCGGTATCAAACCAGCCTTCGGCATCCAGCGCGCTGGTTTCGCTGCGGAAATAGCGCTCCACCACCCAGGGGCCACGCACCATCAGCGTGCCCGCGCTCTTGCCATCCGCCGGCAGACGCTGGCCCTGCTCATCCACCACTTTCAGCTTAATGCCATATTGCAGGCGGCCCTGGCGGCTCCAGATCACATCATTGGTCGCGTCTTCGCCCAGCGCGGCCAGTTTCGGCGTCGGCGTAGCCACCACACCCAGCGGGCTGGTTTCAGTCATGCCCCAGAGTTGGCGCACAGCCACCCCGTACTTGGTCTGGAATTTCTCGGCCATGGCGCGCGGCACGGCGGAGCCGCCAATGATCAGCCGGGCCAGCTTGCCGGCATCCTCACCGGTACGCTCAAGATAATCCAGGTACATGGTCCAGATGGTCGGTACGCCGCCGGAGAAGGTCACGCCTTCATTCTGGATCAGCTCCTGCAGACTTTCGCCATCCATCTTGTCGCCGGGCAGGACGAACTTGCAGCCATTGATCGCCGCAGCAAAAGGCACGCCCCAGGCGGTACCGTGATAGAGCGAGGAACAGGGCATGATGCAATCGAAGGCGGAGAAGTTGAAGGCGCTGTCCAGACCGGCCGCCAGCGCATGCAGGACGATGGAACGATGGCTGTACAGCACACCCTTGGGATTGCCGGTGGTGCCCGAGGTGTAACAGAGAATGGCACCCGCGTTCTCGTCAAAGTTCGGCCAGTCCTGCAGCGATTCCTCCTGCGCTAGCAGCTGTTCGTAGCCCTGCAACTCGATACCCGGCATCTCCGGCAAGTCGCCATCGGCGAGCATGATGAAATGGCGGATATTGGTCAGGTGCGGCAGCAGGCGCTGCACCAGATCGGCAAAGTTGCGCTCGAACAGCAGCACGCTGCTGCCGGCATGATTGAGCGTGTAGGCAATCTGTTCATCCGACAGACGCGGGTTGCCGGTATGCAGCACCGCCCCGGTACCGGGTACGGCAAAGAACAGTTCGTAGTGCCTGTGGGTATTCCACGCCAGGGTAGAGACAAAATCCCCTGCCCCTATACCCAACCGGCGGATCATCTTCGCTGCGCGGCCGGCGCGATCAGCCAGGCCGGCATAGTCATAGCGCCACAGCGGCTCATCCACCAGGCGGGACACGATCTCCCGGTCGCCGTGGGCGACCGCAGCGTGCTGCAGAATGCTGCTGATCATCAGGGGGAACTGCTGCATGCTACCAGATTCGAAATTCTGCATTGTGTGACTCCTTGTTTTTCTTATCGCACCACCCGGCAGCAGCGGCTCTTCCGCTGCTGCACCGATACATCTGTTATTTGTCTGCTTAATCACCACCCAGATTGCGGGCAATCACCAACCGCTGAATATCGCTGGTGCCTTCGTAGATCTGGCACACCCGCACATCCCGGTAGATACGCTCCAGCGGGAAATCCTTCAGATAGCCGTAACCACCCAGCGTCTGGATCGCCGCCGAGCAGACCTTCTCCGCCATCTCCGAGGCGAACAGCTTGGCCATGGAGGCTTCGATCAGCGCCGGCTGACCGGCATCACGCAGGGCCGCGGCGTGATGCACCATCTGTCTGGCAACGGTGATCTGGGTCAGCATGTCCGCCAGGCGGAAGGCTACTGCCTGGTGCTCGGTCAATGCCTTGCCGAAGGCTTCGCGCTCGCGGGCATAGTCCCTTGCCACCTGGAAGGCAGCGCGGGCCATGCCCACCGCCTGGGCGGCGATGCCGATACGGCCACCCTCCAGATTGGCCAGGGCAATGCGATAGCCCTCCCCCTCCTCACCCAGGCGATTGGCTTGCGGCAGGCGCAGACCATCAAAGGCGATCTGACAGGTATCCGAGGCGTGCTGACCGAGTTTGTCCTCGACCCGCACCACTTCATAGCCGGGGCTGTCGGTGGGCACGATAAAGGCGCTGATGCCTTTCTTGCCGGCATCCGCATCGGTTACCGCAAAGACAATCACCGTGCCGGCCTCACGGCCCGAGGTGATGAATTGCTTGGCGCCGTCCAGTACGTAACTGTCACCATCACGGCGGGCGCGGGTACGCAATGAGCCCGCGTCAGAACCGGCATGCGGTTCGGTCAGCGCGAAGCCGCCAATCTGCTTGCCGCTGGCCAGTGACGGCAGAAAGCGTGCCTTCTGCTCGTCGCTGCCAAAGCGCAGGATAGGCGCGCACCCCACCGAGTTGTGCACGCTCATGATGGTTGAACAGGCACCATCCCCGGCGGCGATTTCTTCCAGCGCCAGCGCATAGGTCAGATAGCCGGTTTCGCAACCGCCCCACTGCTCCGGCACCAGCATACCGAGAAAACCCAGCTCGCCCATTTCCGCCAGTGCCTCGGCGGGAAAGCGGTGTTCCCGATCCCAGTCAGCGGCAAAAGGCAGCAAGCGCTCCCGGGCAAACTGGCGCGCTACTCCGGCAATCTCTCGCTGCTCTTCATTCAGTAGCATATGCATCTCCTCAGTCGAGCAATTCAATGGCGATGGCAGTCGCTTCGCCACCACCAATGCAGATGGCCGCTACGCCACGGCGTTGCTGACGGGCCTGCAGCGCCGCCAGCAGGGTGACCAGAATACGGGCACCGGAGGCGCCAATCGGATGCCCCAGCGCGCAGGCGCCGCCATGCACATTGACCTTCTCCGGGTCCAGCCCCAGTTCACGCACGGTGACCATGCTGACCACGGCAAAGGCCTCGTTGATCTCGTACAGGTCAATTTCATCCAGCGACCAGCCGGTACGCTGCTGCAGTTTTTTAATGGCACCGATGGGCGCCAGCGGAAACAGGCCCGGCTCGTCGGCAAAGGAGGCATGTCCGCGAATCGCCGCCAGCGGTCGCAGGCCGCGGCGGCGCGCCTCGGATTCACGCATCAGCACCAGGGCTGCAGCACCATCGGAAATCGAACTGGAATTGGCCGCCGTCACCGTGCCGTCCTTGCGGAAAGCCGGCTTCAGACCGGGGATGCGGCTCGGATCGACCTTCAGTGGCGTCTCATCCACATGCATCTGTACCGCCCGACGCCCGACCTGGGCGTTAACCGTGGTCAGCTCTTCGGTAAACAGACCCTGCCTGATCGCCGCCTGGGCACGCTGCACCGATTGCAGCGCCCATGCATCCTGTTCTTCGCGGGTAAAGCCGTGGCTCTGGGCGCAATCTTCGGCGAAGGTGCCCATCAACCGGCCCTTCTCGTAGGCGTCTTCCAGACCGTCAAGAAACATGTGATCGAGCATGCGCCCGTGGCCCATGCGCAGTCCCTGACGGGCACCGTCCAGCAGATAGGGCGCGTTGGACATGCTCTCCATGCCGCCGGCCACCACCACCTCGGCACTGCCCGCCAGCAACCTGTCGTGACCTATCATCGCCGCCTGCATACCCGAGCCGCACATCTTGTTCAGGGTGGTGCAGACGGTGGACTTGGCCAGCCCCGCCGCCAATGCCGCCTGACGCGCCGGTGCCTGGCCGAGGCCGGCGGGCAGTACACAGCCCATCAGCACTTCTTCCACCGCATCTGCGGGCAGACCACTGCGTTCAACCGCTGCGCGAATCGCTGCAGCACCCAGCTCCGGGGCCGGCACACCGGCCAGCTCGCCCTGCAGCGCACCCATGGGTGTACGGGCGCTGCCCACTATTACTACGGGATCCTGTTGCATGGTCATGTCCTCAGCGTGCCGCCATGCGCAGTGCACCGTCGAGACGGATCACTTCGCCGTTAAGCATGGGGTTTTCGATGATGTGGCGCACCAGCGCGGCGTATTCAGCGGGCAGACCCAGTCGCGGCGGAAAAGGCACGTCTTTGGCCAGGGAATCACGCACTTCCTGGGTCATGCCGGCCATCATCGGTGTTTCGAAGATGCCCGGA
The DNA here is from genome assembly GCA_964474945.1 of uncultured Halopseudomonas sp. GTDB lineage: Bacteria > Pseudomonadota > Gammaproteobacteria > Pseudomonadales > Pseudomonadaceae > Halopseudomonas. Next base: position 7,357 of record CAYYUQ010000032.1, read on the forward strand.
GCGATGGTCATTACCCGGATGCCATGGCGTGCCAGTTCCCGCGCCGCGGGCAGGGTCATGCTGACGATACCGCCTTTGGACGCGGCATAGGCGGCCTGGCCGATCTGCCCGTCATAGGCTGCGACCGACGCGGTATTGATGATCACACCACGCTCGCCATCGGCATTGGCCTCGCCTTCGGCCATCACTGCCGTGACCAGCCGCAGCATATTGAAACTGCCCAGCAGGTTGACCCGCAGGGCACGCTCGAAACTGGCCAGGGCATGAGGGCCGTTGCGCCCGAGGATTTTCTCACCGGGGGCAATCCCCGCGCAGTTGACCAGCCCGTGCAAGCCGCCGAAATCCCGCTGCGCGGCTGCTACGGCTTCGGTCGCCTGCTGTTCATCAGCGATATCGGCAACGTAAGCCCGGGCGCGGTCGCCCAGCTCGGCGACGCGCTGCTGCAGGGCGTCCGCGTTGAGATCGACCAGCGCCACCTGGGCGCCAGCTGCAACCAGCAGCTGTGCCGCTGCGGCACCCAAACCCGAGGCTCCACCGGTGATCATGAAAGTGTTGTTGTTCAGCTGCATGTTCGCTCCTGCTCGGGTCGGAGAGCCGGCCCTTGTTGTTGTCATGCAGCATTCTGGTATGGGCTCCGCAGCCCGTGCAATGTTCGTTTGACTCAACCTGCGTGACTGTTTTGGACATTTTGTCGCAGTTCAATCATCCCCGAGGATCAACTGGCGATAATGCCCCGGGTTGGTACCTGTCCACTTTCGAAACGCCTTATAGAACGCACTCGCATCGGCAAACCCGAGCTGCTCGGCAATGTCCGTATAGCTGAGCGACGGGTCCGCCAGCCAGCGGGTGGCCTGCTCTTCACGCAGATTGTCCTTGATCGCCTGGTACTGGATGCCTTCGGCCGCCAGCCTGCGGCGCAGGGTCGAAGGAGACATGCACAGGGATTGGGCCAGCGCTTCACTGGTCGGCCAGTCGCTAGCCGGTTGCGCGCGCAGGCCGCTCTTGATCTGACTGGCCAGACTGTTGGCATCCCGGTAGCGCACCAGGATATTGGACGGTGCCAGGGCCAGAAAGGTGCGCAATTCCTGCTTGCTGCGCCGGATCGGCAGGTCCAGCGCCTCGGCGGCGAAGATGATTCGCGTAGAAGCCTGGGAGAAACGCAAATTGTCGGAGAACATGACCTGATAATCGTCAATATAGTCAGGTGCGGCGCAACGCAGCTCTACCGCCATCAGCGGAATGCGCCGCCCCGCCAGCCAGCAGGCCAGTCCGTGCACAATCATCCAGTAGGTGAAGTAGGCAAAGGGCCGCTGCGCCTGGCCGTCAGCTTCCTGTAACACTACCTCGGCCAGACTGCGACGGACGACAAGACGCCCCTGAAAACCACCGAGCATCAGGCCCATGAAGTTGAGCGTATGGATCAGTGCTTGCCGCACGGTCGGCTGGGTAACCCCGCTGCGACACAGAAAATTGAAGCTGCCCCTGCGCAGCGGCCGCTCGGCCATACCGAAGAACTCATCGTCGTGGGCCGCGGCCAGGGCCAGCCAGATACGCCCATACAGTTCGACCGGCACCCGTTGCCGCGGGTCATCCAGCGCAATGGACGGCAGCCCCTGACTGGCCAGTACCGCACCCGCATCCAGCTCCGGCCGGGTAAAACCCTGCAGCGCCTCACGCACCAGACAAGCCGAAATAGTATCCTTACGCATGACTGCCATGACGCCTCCTCACTCCGCTGCCCCGACGGGCAGCGAATCAACCGAACCCGCAGTGTAGCCTCGGACTACAGTCGAAACCATTAACCATAGGGATAAGGAGTCCCTGGTTCTATCCAGAGGCTTGCCTGGCTTTACGGATCAGAAGTTGAACGTATAACGCAGAATCATCCGGTTCTCGTCCGCACTGTCAGCGTAGGTCGAGCGGTTGGTCGCGTTGCGCCATTGCAGCGAAACCCCCTCGAAAGTGCCGCTCTGCACGGTATAGGCGATATCGGTCATTCGCTCCCATTCGCCTCCCTTATCACCACGCGCCCTGAGATCGGCGGCCTGGATGCTGGTCAACAGGCTCGGATCAACCTGATCACCCTTGGCATACTTGACCCCCAGGGTCAGTCCCGGCACACCCATGGCGGCGAAGTCATAGCCGTAGCGCAACAGGCGAACACGCTCCCCCGACGCAGTGAAGGCGCTTACCAGCGACTCGGCGAACAGGTAGGTATCGCTGCCATTGACGAAGGCAAAGGGCGTGTCACCACTGGCTTTCTGGTAGCCGACACCAAAGCTGTGCCCCGCCAGCTGCCAGGCGAACAGGGAGCTGAGGGTGCGGTTATCGACCTCTCCCAAGCGTTCACGGCCGGTTTCGCCAGCGGAAAAGTAGCGGATATCGCCCACCAAAGCACCCAGCGGCAAAGCCCGTTTGAACTTCACCCCGGCAAAATGCGAGCGGTACTGATCATCCAGCTCAACCAGGTGATAGCTCAGCGACAGGTCTTCTGCAACCTGATAGTCCAAGCCCAGGTAATCCAGACGATCGGCCTCGACCTGCGCATAGCCGAAGGCAGTCAGCCGCTCGTAATCCGTGGAATTACGCTGTTTCACCCGGTTGACGCGCAGCAGGCTCAGACGCAGTGGTTGCAGGTCGTTGGATACCAGCATGCCGCCACGGAACACCTGCGGTAAAAGACGGCTGTTATTGCTCCACAGCAGCGGTAACGTTGGATGCAGCCCGCCGACATGCAACCGGGTCTGCCCGGCGCGGGCCTTGGCGGTAACTGTCAGCTTGCTGTACTCATCCTCCACATCGCGCCGGGAGTCATATGCCAGAATGCCCGACCCGGTACGGTCGGGGCCCGAATCCAGCTTGACGCCCAGAGTACCCAGCACATCCACGCCGAAACCGATACGCCCCTCACTGAAACCTGACTGCAAATCAAGAATGAAGCCCTGGGCCCACTCTTCGCGCTTGGACTGAACAGCCTCCGGATTCCGGAAGTCGCGACTGTAGTACATGTTGCGCAATTCAAGACTGCCCTTGGCGTCCCCGATGAAATCCGCCACGGCCGCGGGCGCCTGAACCGCCGCAGCACCCACCAACAGGGTTGTAATTATATTTCTGGACATGTTTATCAATACCGTTTTCTTTCGGTTGACATGGCCATGGCGTCCGCAAGCAAGCTGCACCCTGCCCTCCCCGACGGGGAGGACAGGTAATGGACCCTATGGCAACAGGACGAGGCTCAGCAGCGAGCCGTGAAGATATGGCTCAGTTATTCAGTGCCGCAACACCGGCGACCCGCGCCGAGTCCGAGCGGGACTGGTTGACCATGGTGACAGCAGCAGCACCGAGCACTCCCGCTATCGCAATGGCCATGAAGTTCTGTTCCAGCGGCAGGTTGATGGACACCAGCCAGCCGATCAGCACCGGCGCGATGATCGCCCCGACCCGTCCGACGCCCGACGCAAAACCCACCCCGGTCGAGCGGATCGACAGCGGATAGAAGTCACCGGCATAGGCGTAGGCCAGCAGCTGGGTACCCAGCGTGGAGGCGCCGACAATGAACACCATGAGGAACAGCAGACCCGTCGACCGGGTAAAGCCCAGCACGGTCAACGCCACTGCGCCGATCAGATAGAAGGCAATCAGCACATATTTGATGTTCAAACGGTCGCTGAGCCAGCCACCGCCAACCGCACCGACCATGGCGCCGACGTTGAACATGATGACGAAGTTCAGTGCCGAGCCGAGACTGAAACCCGCCATTGCCATCAGCTTGGTCAGCCAGGAGTTCAGCGCATAGACCATGAACAGGCCGGTGATAAAGGCAGTCCAGATCATCACCGTACTGAAACCCCGGCCTTCGCGGAACAGGTCGCGCACCGGCGTATCCTGGCGGTTGGTTGTTTCGTCGAGGCCGACGATCCGGGTTTGATCAGTGATCTGCAGTTGCGGTGCCATCTTGCGGGCGATGCTGCGCAACTCATCCTGCCGTCCTTTCTTCAGCAGAAAGGCCATCGACTCGGGCATGCTCTTGAGAATAAAGGGAACAAGCAATACCGGCAGCCCGGCCAGATAGAACACCGTTTGCCAGCCATGACTTTCGATCATCTGCTTGCCGGTCAGGGCCACGATAATGCCGCCGATGGAATAGCCGGCAAAAACCAGGGTCACCAGACGCGCACGCAGTCGGGCCGGTGAGAATTCGCTCATCTGCGCGGTCATCACCGGCAGCACGCCACCGATACCCAGTCCGGCAAAAAAGCGGGTAATGCTGAAACTCACCGGATCGCTGGTGAGCCCCGAGGCGGCCGTAAACAGGCTGAACAGCACCACACACACCGCAATCATTTTCGGCCGGCCTATACGGTCAGCCAAGGTACCCAGAAACATGGCTCCGAGCATGGTACCGAACAGCGCTGATCCGGCCATGATGCCGGCGCTGGTTGCATCAACACCCATATCATCCATGATTGCCGGTAATGCCGCTCCCACCACGGCCAGATCATAGCCGTCGATTATCAGGATAAGCACGCACCAGAACAGAATAAGGCCGTGGAAACGGTTGAATTTCGACTTGCCGGTAAGCTCGTACACGTTCACCGATTGCATAGTTGGTCTTCCTTTTTGCATTGTTCTTATTGTTCAACGGCCTTGCAGGCCTTTTTTTCAGATGAACACATCCCTGCCGCCTCGATTTCAGGAGGCAGTGCGTCGGCAATCAACGAGGGTGTCGTGTATTGGATGCCGCCCCGATAACGGGCAGAGCGAACATCTGAATGTCATCCATAGTAGAGCGATGGATGTGGCGATCAATGTTCGGAAAGGTCGTTTTCGCTGACCGGATTGGACAGTCGCGCGGCGGATTGCCCGGAGATCTGGCAGGGAGAGAGGGTGTTCGGCTGGACTGGATCAGCCAAGGCTTTGGTCGAACGGAACGCCACCACCCCAGGAATGTTCTGGGTGGTGGATGCTCAGGGTACGGGCCGAGCTTGGCCCGGCCCCGCCACTCAGAAAATCTGCCGCTGAATGATGGTTTCGTTACGATCCGGGCCGGTCGAGACGATGTCGATCGGCGCTCCAACCAGCTCCTCGATACGCGCGATATAGGCGCGGGCGTTGGCTGGCAGGTCTTCGAGCTTCTGGATACCCAGAGTGGATTCTGTCCAGCCGGGTACCTCTTCATAGACCGGCTCCAGGCCGATATAGCTATCCGCGTCACTGGGCGCTTGGAGCACTGCTCCATCGGCATCGCGATAGCCAACACAGATCTGGATGGCATCCAGGCCGTCAAGTACATCCAGCTTGGTCAGGCATAGTCCGCTGATACTGTTGATCTCGATGGCGCGACGCAGAATCACCGCATCAAACCAGCCGCAGCGACGGGCACGGCCAGTGGTCGAACCAAACTCGTGACCACGCTCAGCCAGACGCTCACCGATGTCATCAAACAACTCGGTCGGGAACGGGCCAGAACCGACACGGGTCGTGTAGGCCTTGGTGATGCCCAGCACGTAATCCAGATACAGCGGACCAAAACCGGAGCCAGTAGCGGTACCGCCGGCAGTGGTGTTGGAACTGGTGACGTAGGGGTAGGTACCGTGGTCGATATCCAGCAGCGAGCCCTGGGCGCCTTCAAACATGATATTCACGCCTTCACGACGCAACTCATGCAGACGCGCGGTCACGTCAACAACCAGCGGTGCCAACCAGTCGGCAAATACCATGGCCTCTTCCAGAGTCTTCTGGAAATCAACCGGTTCAACCTTGTAATAATTCTTGAGAACAAAGTTGTGGTAATCCAATACCTCGCCCAACTTGGCGGCAAAGCGTTCGCGGTGGAACAGATCCGCTACGCGCAAGCCTCGACGAGAGACCTTGTCTTCGTAAGCCGGGCCAATACCCCGACCGGTGGTACCGATCTTGGCTTCGCCACGGGCTTTCTCACGGGCCTGATCCAGCGCTACGTGGTAGGGCAGAATCAGCGGGCAAGCCGGGCTGATACGCAGACGCTCACGTACCGGCACACCTTTGGCTTCGAGGCCGTTCACTTCCTTGAGCAGCGCTTCCGGGGACAGCACCACGCCATTGCCGATGTAGCACATGACGTTGTCGCGCAGGATTCCGGAGGGGATCAGGTGCAACACGGTTTTTTCACCGTCGATCACCAAGGTGTGACCCGCATTATGACCGCCCTGATAACGCACCACGGCAGCAACCTGATCGGTCAGCAAATCAACGATCTTGCCCTTACCCTCATCACCCCACTGGGTGCCCAGGATGACAACATTCTTACCCATGTTCAGCTCTTGCCTCACTCAAAATGAATCGGCCCGGACGGGCCAAAAAATCAAACTTGCAGTTCGCCCACCTGCCAGCCATCGTTTGCATAACGCAGTATGCGATCACATCCCAGACTGGCGGCATCCGTATCCAACTGTCCAGGCAATGCCACTATTACCCGCTCACCCGCGTTGCGCAGCTCGGCAACCCTATCCTGCAGGCCCGGCTTATCGCTGAGGGGTGCCCAGATACCATGATGGCGGCTATCCGCATCGATCTCGCCCCAGGCGACCAACAACCGCAGGTCAGTGGAGAAGCCTGTGGCAGGACGCGCACGACCGAAATCCCGCCCGATATCATCGTAGCGCCCGCCCTGAGCGATACTCTGACCGGTACCCGGAATGAAGGCAGCAAAGGTGACACCGGTGTGATAGTGATACCCACGCAGTTCGGCCAGATCGAAATACAACGGCACTGACGGGTAACGCCTGGTCATGACGCGGGCGATTTCGACCAGCTCATCCAGCGCAACCACAATATTTTCAGGGGCTCCCTTGAGCAACGCATGGGCTCGCTCGAGCACGTCTGCATCACCGGACAAATAAACCAGACCACAGAGCATGGCAGCCAGCTCCGGCTGCGCGATACGGCCGGTCAACTCGCGCACTTCATCGACCGCCTTACGCTGCAGCGCATGGAACAATGCACGTTCGGTGTCGCTATCCAGCTCTGCCGCCTGCACCAGACCACGATAGATGCCGACATGACCGAGATCCAGATGAACGTCTGGCACACGACTGGCGGCGAGGGTTTCCAGCATCAGGGAAATAACTTCAATATCACTGGCACTGGAGGCGTCACCGTACAGCTCGGCACCCAGCTGAATCAGGCTGCGCGATGTAGATAACGGGCGGGGTAGCGTGTGCAATACGCTACCGCAGTAGCATAGACGGCTCGGCCCTTCAGCGCCCAGAGTATGCGCATCAATGCGCGCCACCTGAGGTGTAATATCTGCACGCAAGCCCAGCATACGGCCGGACATACGGTCGGTCATTTTGAACGTTTGCAGATCAAGATCATGACCGGAGCCGATCAAGAGGGATTCGAGGTATTCAATGTGCGGGGTAATGACCAGGTCATAGCCCCAACGGGAAAAGAGATCCAGTAGTTGCCGGCGGGCTGCTTCGGTACGTGCCGCCTCCTCGGGCAGCACTTCTTCGATCCCATCAGGCAACAGCCAGCGATCAACAGTAGGCATCTTCAAAACCTTAAATTCGTTAGCGGATCAGGTACAGACAGGCAGTACCCGCCAGCATGCACAACAAGCCTGCGACACGTAGCTGACGATCTCCGATGAGACTCACCGCCGCCAGCATGCGTTTCCAGGTTGCCGGGGCGAGAAAGGGCATCAACCCCTCTATCACCAACACCAGGCACAGTGCCGTAGCCAGACTTTGCCACATCGGCTCACACCCCTTTCCTGGAACCACCGGTCACAAAAAAGCCGGGATTACCCGGCTGCGCGATTGTAGCATGTTTTCAGGCGACCACACCTGCAGTATGGTCGCCTTTTGATCAGGGTTGCTGAGTCCCCTTGAAAAAGCGGAAGAACTCGCTACTCGGATCCAGCACCAGCACATCTGATTTGCTGGAGAAGCTTTCCCGGTAGGCCTGCAGGCTACGGTAGAAGGAGTAGAATTCAGGATCCTTGTTATACGCAGCAGCATAAATAGCCGCTGCCTCAGCGTCGCCCTGACCTCGAATCTCCTCCGCCTCGCGGAAGGCTTCCGCAAGGATTACGCGCTGCTGACGATCAGCATCCGCACGGATACCCTCAGCCAGCTCACGACCTTTCGCACGATGCTCGCGGGCTTCACGTTCACGCTCCGAGCTCATCCGCTCGAACACGCTGCGGTTAACCTCACGCGGCAGATCCATACCCTTTACCCGAACATCCAGCACTTCAATACCCAGCTCGCGGCGGGCGCTGGCATTCAGATCAGCGGTAATGTCAGCCATCAGCTGGTCGCGCTCACCCGCTACAACTTCATGCAGGGTTCGGCGTGCCACTTCGTTACGCAGTCCCGACTCCAGCTGACGTGACAGGCGCTCTTCAGCAATGGAACGCAGGCCCGACGTTGCGGTGTAGTAACGCTGTACGTTAGCAATCCGCCACTTGGCGAAGGAGTCCACCATCAGGGCTTTCTTCTCCAGCGTCAGGTAGCGCTGAGTGGTGGTGTCCAGTGTCAGCAAGCGACCATCAAACAGCTTGATCTCCTGCACGAACGGCAGCTTGAAATGCAGACCCGGCGCCACATCATCCCGAACTACCTTACCGAATTGCAGCACCAGGCCACGCTCGGTCTGGGAAACAATGAAGAAGCTATTCCAGCCGACCACAATCACCACCAGGGCGACTATGAGTCCAAAGATCGACTTATTACTCATCAGCGGTTCTCCCTTGAACGCAGATCGCGCTGCTGTAATTGAACGGGCAGACGGGTGCTGGCGTCAGCGCCCGTGACGGAAGTCGTGTTACTCGAAGGCGAGGACGAAGAACTGCCCTGCTGCATCAGCTTATCGATAGGCAGATACAGCAGATTGCTGTTGCCGTCGCCAGACACCATGATCTTGCTGGTGTTGCTCAACACTTCCTGCAGCGTCTCGATAAACATGCGCTCACGCATCACTTCCGGAGCCTGACGGTATTCGTTGACCAGCAGATTGAAGCGTTCGGCTTCACCATCCGCTCTGGCAACAATCGCCTGACGGTAACCGTTGGCTTCTTCGAGCAGGCGTTGTGCCTGACCACGCGCTTCCGGGATTACCCCATTGGCGTAGGATTCAGCCTGGTTACGCTCCCGCACCTCGTCTTCCCGAGCACGGATCACGTCATCAAAGGCATCCTGTACTTCGGCCGGAGCCTGGGCACTTTCGATGTTGACTTGAACAACGGTAATACCGGTCTGATAAGCATCCAGGTAACGCTGCAAGCGCTCGGTTGTTTCCACACCCATCTGTTCACGACCTTCGGTCAGCACCTGGTGCATGGAGGTCGAACCCACCACATGGCGCAGCGCGCTTTCAGTAGCGTGACGCAGACTGGTTTCCGGATCCTCCACCTTGAGTACAAAGTCCTCCAGGTTGGATATCCGGTACTGTACGGCCAGCGGCACTTCAACGATATTTTCGTCTTCGGTCAGCATCTGACCCTGTTGCCGGTAGGAACGCACCGCTGTGACGTTACGCTGGAATTTCTTCTCGATCGGCGGAAAGTAGATATGCAGACCGGATTCGACCGTGCGGTTGTACTCACCAAAACGCAGAACGACGGCCTGCTCCTGCTCGTCCACCATATAAATGGCATTGAACAACCAGAAAACAAACAACAGCAATCCACCGATGACCCAGAGCCCTTTTGGGATACCCTGACCACCGCCAACACGGCGCCCGTTACCACCCGAGCCACCGCGTTTCTTGTTGCCGAATATCCCATTCAGGCTGTCCTGCAATTTGCGCAGCGCCTCGTCCAGATCCGGCGGCCCTTGTTTCCCGCCGCGATTATCGCCACCGCCACGGTTGCCGCCGCCACCCCAGGGATCCTGGTTGTTCGAATTGTTACCACCACCAGGCTCATTCCACGCCATAGCGTTCTCCGTTGTCCAAAACTGTGAAACCGCTTCGGTCGACACCGCTGGCCGACACAGTCAATCGCTCAATGCTACAGCAAATACCGGTTGCTTCGCGAACCCCAACCGGTATCCATTATTGCAAAGTGTGTTGTTCAAGAAATGTTCCCGGCTGCCAGCCCTCGCGCTTGAGCAATCGATTGAAATCTGCCCGAGGCAGCCGTAGATCCAGCTCCTGACGGCCATCCTCTGCAATCCGCTCCGCAGTGACTGCACCCACCGCATAAAACTGTGCGCGCAACCGGGCTTCCGCGTGTTCCAGCACGATGCTCTGCTGGATGATGTCGTCACCGAGGCGCTCGGAAATCGCCTGAGCCAGTAGATCCAACCCCAGCCCATTCTGGGCGGACAACCAGACACGCACAGCCACGCCATTCTCATCACGCTGGATCTGCGGTTCAAAGTTGTCCAACAGGTCGATCTTGTTGTACACCTCCAGCATGGGCAGTTCGCTGGCTCCGATTTCATCCAGCACCAGATGCACCTGCTCGATATTGGAGGTGCGCTCCTGATCCGCCGCATCAATAATATGTAACAGCAGATCGGCCTGACTGGATTCCTCCAGCGTGGCACGGAAGGCTTCTACCAGCTTGTGCGGAAGGTGGCGGATGAAACCCACGGTATCGGCCAATACAATCGGCCCGATATCCGCCAGCTCAACCCGGCGCAGGGTAGGATCAAGAGTGGCAAACAGCTGATCGGCGGCGTATACCGCCGACTCGGTCAGCCGATTGAACAACGTCGACTTGCCTGCGTTGGTATAGCCCACCAGAGAGACAACGGGGATTTCCGCACGACGCCGGCCGCGACGCGCCTGGTCGCGCTGACTACGCACTTTCTCCAGACGCTTGGTGATCTGCTTGATGCGCACCCGCAGCAAACGACGGTCGGTTTCCAGCTGGGTTTCACCCGGACCGCGCAGACCGATACCCCCCTTCTGGCGCTCAAGGTGAGTCCAGCCTCGCACCAGCCGGGTACTCAGGTGGTCAAGCTGCGCCAATTCCACCTGCAGCTTGCCCTCATGCGTGCGTGCGCGCTGGGCGAAGATATCCAGAATCAAGCCGGTGCGATCAATCACCCGACACTCCAGCTCGCGCTCAAGGTTGCGCTCCTGGCTGGGTGTCAGTACGTGATTGAAGATGACCAGATCGCCTTCCCCGGCTTCAACAAGGCTGCGCAACTCGTCAACCTTGCCGCTGCCGATCAGAAAGCGGGGGCTGGGCTGGTAGCGGCTGATGGTCAGAAAATCGACCACCTCGGCGCCTGCTGAACGCACCAGTTCGAGAAACTCGTGAGGATCCTCACGATTCTGCTCGTCCTGGCCTTCCAGGTGAACGAGTATCGCCCGTTCACCTCCTTCATGGCGTTCAAAAAACAATCAGGCCTCCCGTGCGATCAAGAATTGACCGCCTCGGCTTCATCGTCAGCACCCTGCACCGGCAGGCGCACCGGACGACCAGGAACGACGGTAGAAATGGCATGCTTGTAAACCATCTGGCTTACGGTGTTTTTCAACAGAATGACGAATTGATCGAAGGACTCAATCTGTCCCTGCAACTTGATCCCGTTGACCAGGTAAATCGATACCGGAACACGTTCCTTGCGTAGAACGTTCAGGTAAGGGTCTTGTAATGAATGCCCTTTTGACGACATTGCCTCACTCCTTATGGAAACCATGATGGGAAACCGTTTTAAATTTAAATATAGTATCCGGCCAGTCCAATAGAGACGGACAGCCCAAATTCGGATGACTGTTTGGTGACCTTACGCCTGCCGACAGCAAAACAGGAAAACTATATGGCGACTGACCTGAGGTGTTTCAAGAGCTGATCGGCTCTTTTCGGATCAAGACTGTCGAACCATTCGATATCCTCATGCCAGCCGCGCAGCCAGGTGAACTGACGCTTCGCCAACTGCCGGGTGGCAATCACACCACGTTCGATCATCTCACTGCGTGAGAGCTTCCCCTCCAGATAATCCCATGCCTGCCGGTACCCTACCGCCCGCACCGATGGCATCGACACATTCAAATCTCCGCGCGCATACAATGCTTCCACCTCAGCGATGAATCCCTGTTCGATCATCTGTGAGAAGCGCATTGCTATACGTTCGTGCAGAATATGCCGCTCCTTGGGAGCCACAGCCACATAGTGCGTAGTATAGGACATATTCGCCCCGCCAGTCGCGCTGCTTTCGGCATTTTCCAGCACCTGACGGCGATGCCATTCAGTCAGCGTCACGCCACTGACTAAAAACACTTCGTAGGCGCGTTGAATCCGCTGTGGATCGTTCGGATGAATGCGCTCGGCGGCCACCGGGTCGATCTTCGCCAGTTCGGCATGAACGGCTTCCCAACCCTGTTGCCGCGCCTGCTCCTCGATACGTTGACGGACGCCGGGATCAGCCGCGGGCATCTGCGCCAGCCCTCCGAACAACGCCTTGTAATACAGCATGGTGCCACCGACCAATAGCGGGATCCGGCCCCGGGCCAGGATCCCGGCCATCAGCTCCTGAGCATCACGACGAAAGCGCGCAGCAGAATAGGCCTCAGCGGGATCCAGGATATCGACGAGGTGGTGCGGATAGCGTGCCAGCGTTTCAGCATCCGGCTTGGCGGTACCGATATCCATGCCGCGATAGACCAGCGCTGAATCGACGCTGATCAGTTCACAGGGCAGATGATCGGCCAGGTGCAGGGCAAGGTCAGTCTTGCCTGCTGCAGTCGGGCCCATCAGGCAGATGACCGCAGGGGTAATGGAGGTGCTCATGAAATTGTCGGGGAATCCATTAACGGCCCCGCAGGAATAATTTATCCAGCTCGGGGAGACTCATGCGCGTCCAGGTGGGACGCCCATGGTTACATTGACCACTGCGTTCGGTCTGCTCCATATCACGCAACAGGGCGTTCATTTCCGCCAGCGTCAGCCGCCGATTGGCGCGTACCGAACCATGACAGGCCATGGTAGCCAATAGTTCATTACGGTGCGCTTCAATACGATCACTGGTGCCATATTCCATGAGATCGCTCAACACATCCTGCACCAGCTGCACCGCATCGGCCTGACGTAGCAAGGCTGGAGTTTCACGGATAGCCAGCGTTTCAGGGCCCATACGCTGCAAGGAGAAGCCGAGCCGGGTAAACCACTCAGCATGTTCTTCAGCGCAATCAGCCATGCCTTGACTGACTGCCAGCGATTCGGGCACCAGCAAGGGTTGGCTACGCAACCCTTCCAGCGCCAGGGCCTGCTTCAGGCGCTCGTAGGTAATACGTTCATGGGCCGCATGCATATCCACCACCACCATCCCGTCGGCATTCTCGGCGAGTATGTAAATACCGTGCAGCTGCGCTATCGCATAACCCAATGGCGGCACTTCGCCCGCTTCGGGCTCGGCTGGCATGGCCAGCCGACTCGCGGCTGCCCCATAGAGCTCGGTATAAGCCTGCGTGGCCCCGGCCAGTACTGCCGGATCAGGGCGCGACAGCGTGGGGGGTGCTGACCAGCTGCCGAGGGCCGCAGCGGGTTCCTGTAACGGCATACGCGCCTGCCCCGAGAACACTCCGGCTTCCAGGCCGCTGACCGTCGAGCTGCCGCCGCTATAGTGCAGCTCGCCGCTCGGCACGGATTCCTGGGCGCTATCCGGCCGCTGATCGGCCAATGCCCGGTACAGGGTGCTGAACAGAAAATCATGCACCATGCGCCCATCACGGAAGCGCACCTCATGCTTGGTCGGGTGGACGTTCACGTCGACCACCGCTGGATCCAGCTCCAGGAACAGGACAAAAGTAGGGTGCCGCCCGTTGAACAGCACATCGCGATAAGCCTGGCGCACCGCATGGGCCACCAGCTTGTCACGGATCATGCGACCATTAACGCAGAAGTACTGCAGATCAGCCTGACTGCGGGAGAACGTCGGTAATCCGACCCAGCCCCACAATCGCAGACCGCCACGCTCCTGATCGATGGTGATCGATTGTTCGATAAAGGCCGGCCCACAGATACTCGCGACCCGACGCTGGGCTTCCTGCTCGGTATGCGCGGGGCGCAAGCTGAGCACCGAGCGGCCATTGTGGCGCAGATTGAACGCAACATCGAAGCGCGACAGGGCGAGGCGCTTGACCACCTCTTCCAGATGGCCAAATTCGGTTTTTTCCGTGCGCAGGAATTTTCGCCGTGCGGGGGTGTTGAAAAACAGATCACGCACTTCAACAGTGGTGCCCTGCGGATGCGCTGCCGGCTGCACTCTCGGATGCATGTCCCGACCTTCGGTTTCCACCTGCCAGGCCTGATCGCCCCCTTCTGCGCAGGAGGTCAACAGCAGCCGCGACACCGAACTGACCGAGGCCAGCGCTTCACCGCGAAACCCCAGCGTAGCGACCCGTTCCAGGTCATCCAGATCCATGATCTTGCTGGTGGCGTGCCGGGAGAGCGCCAGCGGCAGGTCGCTTTCAACAATGCCGCAGCCGTTATCTCGCACCCGCAGCAGCTTGACGCCGCCCTGCTCCACGTCGATGTCGATACGCGTCGCACCGGCATCAAGACTGTTCTCCAGCAACTCTTTGATCACCGAGGCCGGGCGCTCTACCACTTCACCCGCGGCAATCTGGTTCGCCAGACGCGGGCTCAACAACTGAATTCGGGACATCTTTAACCCCATGACCGCTTCAGGGGTCATTTTTTACCAACATGCTGCTGGCCGGCACCTGGAGTACCTGGCCAACTCGGATCTGATCGTTGCGCAGGCTATTGGCCTGGCGCAGCGTGGCCAGGCTCACCTCATAACGCGTCGCAATCATTGACAGGGTATCCCCCCGCTGCACCGTATGCTCCCGCGCTGCCTGCGCCAACTGACCACTGTTCTTCAGTGCGGCCAACTGGGTTCCGGGCGGTGGATTACGATGGAAATAGCTCCGGATGCCCTTGTGCATTGCCCGCGCCAGTGCTCGCTGGTGACTGCGCGTAACCAGCTTGTTCGACTCTCCCGGATTGGAAATAAAACCCGTCTCGACCAGGATGGATGGGATATCGGGGGACTTCAGCACCATGAAACCGGCCTGTTCTACCCGGCGCTTATGCAACGGTGTGATGCCACCAATAGCACCGAGCACCTGCTGGCCCACATCGAGACTGGCTGAGAGGGTTGCGGTCATGGAAAGATCCAGCAGCACGCTGGCAAGCACCTGATCGCGATTATCCAGACTGACACCACCAACACCACCAATCAGGTCGGAGCGGTTTTCCCGGTCGGCCAGCAGTCTCGCCGTTTCCGAGGTCGCGCCACGGTCAGACAAAGCGTACACCGATGCGCCAAAAGCGCTGGTACGGGTAAAGGCATCCGCGTGAATCGAGACAAATAGATCCGCGCTGTGCTGCCGGGCAATCTCGGTACGCCGCCGCAACGGAATAAAATAATCGCCCGTACGCACCAGCACCGCCTTGAATCCGGGCTCTGCATCAATCAGGCTTTTCAATTCCCTGGCAATCGCCAGCACCACGTTCTTTTCCAGCGCCTTGTTATGGCCGATGGCGCCCGGGTCTTCACCGCCGTGACCCGCATCCAGCGCAATGACGATGTCTCGCTGGCCGGCCTCGGTTACTGAGCGAGTTGGTGTTTGTGGTAGCGGCGAGGCACTTGGCTCAGGCCTGGATGGTAGCGACGCCGGTGGCGCCTGGTCATACAGATCAATCACCAGGCGGTGGCCGTACTGCTGGTTCGGCGGCAAGGAGAAGCTCTTGGCTGTCACCTCCCGGGATAGATCCAGCACCACGCGCAGTTCCGCATCGTCTCTCGGCGCTGAACGCAGTCCGGTTACCGGGGTATTCTCCAGTGGCAGGTTACTGGTGTTCGCAGAGAAGGTCGCTCCGGAAATGTCGATGACAATGCGTTCGGGGCTGGCCAGAGTAAACAGCTTGTGGTCGGCCGGGCCGGTCAGATCGAATACCAACCGCGTGTTATCCGGGGCTCGCCATAGGCGCACGTTGCTGATTTCCGCCGCCTGCAACAGGCCGCAGAACAACATGCTGGTCGCAACCAGTAGCGCAGCGGCATACTTCAGTGTTGTTCTGATTGTCGTCACGGCGTTGTCTTGCCTCTTATGCTGTGCAGCCATTGGCTCGCCGCCAGGCCACGCTCCCCATGCCCATCAATCTGCAGCGTCCTGCCGTCTCCGTCAACCTTGATACAGATGCTCAGATCTGGCGCTGGCAGCACTCCCGCACCCTTATCCGGCCATTCTACAAGACACAGACTGTTGTCGGAAAAATAGTCACGAATGCCGAGAAACTCCAGTTCTTCGGGGTCGGCCAGCCGGTACAAGTCAAAATGGAATATCTGACGCTCAGCCAAATCATAGGGTTCGACCAGGGTGAACGTGGGACTTTTTACCGCACCCACATGGCCGGCGGCGCGGATCAATCCTCGGCTGAGCGTGGTCTTGCCAGCGCCCAGATCTCCACTCAACCAGATACTGCCTCGCCAATCCAGCGCACGGCCGATATCTGCTCCCAGGCTTTCCATGGCCTGATCGCCTTGTACATATACTTCCAGGGTCATCAACTATCCCGCCGGTTGAGGTAATAACGTATGTGTTTTATCAAATCACTGGCGAGCAATCCCAACTCGCCTTCCTCCTGTGCCGCTCGATCTCCCGCAAGGGCATGCACCAGCACCGCATAGCGCGCAGCATCTCCAGCTTCCAGTCCCTGAGCCAGCAAGGCGCCGGCCAAACCGGACAACACATCACCCATACCCGCCGTAGCCATGCCGGGATTACCGTATTGGCAGAGTCCTGGTAACCGCTCTGGCTCGCCATCAGCTACCAGCGAGCCCACTCCCTTGAGGACAGCTGCACCGCCGAAGCGTTCCACCAGCTGCTGCACGGCCAGCAGGCGATTACCCTGCACCTGGGCGGTGTTGCAACTCAGCAGACGCGCCGCTTCTGCCGGATGTGGTGTGATAACCGTCTGGTCGCCCAGCCACGTCGGCTGTTCGGCCAGCCTATTCAGCGCATCTGCATCCAGAATGCGCGGCACCCTGCATTGCAGCGCCAGACTCAGCATCTGCCGGGCCCACTCATCCCGCCCCAACCCAGGCCCGATCACCAGTGCCGTTGCCCGCTCCAGCAATACCGTCAATTGTGCCGGATCATCCACCCCACGCGCCATTACTTCCGGGCAACGGGCCAGCAAGGGAGCCACATGTTCACTCCGTGTCGCCACGCTGACTTTGCCAGCACCACAGCGCAGCGCTGTTTCTGCCGCCAGCATGATGGCGCCACCCATGCCAGTGTTACCGCCGACCAACAACAGATGCCCAAACAGCCCCTTATGCGCTGCCCTGGGTCGCTGCGGCAATACGCCTCTAAAGTCATCCAGCGTCAACCGTTGCAATGCCGGACGCAGTTGCGGCCCGGCAAGCTCGGCCAGCGGCGCGAAACACAATTCACCGACCCTATCCGGCCCTTCGGCAGTCAATAACCCTGGCTTCAGTGTAATAAAAGTGACCGTCAGATCGGCGCTTACCGCGCAACCTTCGATTGCACCGGTATCGGCATTCAGCCCACTGGGTATATCCACCGACAGCACCGGCAAACCACTGCCGTTGATCGCGGCAATGGCCTCGCTGAATGGGCTGCGCACATCACCCTGAAGACCGGTGCCAAGCAATGCATCCAGTAACACACCCTCCGTGGGCAAGCGGCCGGACCAGGGTTGAATATCCACGCCATCATCAACGGCACGCTGCCAGGCGCTGTGCGCATCACCCTTGAGCTGCTGTGCAGCCGTCACCGCCAACACGCGCACCTGCCACCCGGCACGCTGCGCCAGCAGCGCAACCAGATAGCCATCGCCGGCATTGTTACCGCCGCCGCAGAGCACCGTCAGCTGCCGGGTATCGACCCAGCGGCGGCGTAGCTCGCGCCAGATCGCTGTAGCAGCTCGCTGCATCAGCTCAAGACCTGAGGTACCGGCAGCGATGATGTGCGCATCCAGCTGTCTGGTTGCCTCGGCGCTATACAGATAGAGAGGGAGTTCTGGACGCATGGGCATGTCAATCCGATGGGTGTCTGGCACAATTATACCTCCAGCCAAGCAGGTACCCCAATTCATGTCCTCAGCCACCTACGATTATGCGGCCCTCGCCGAGCGCATTCGAGCAATCGCTGCCGAACTGGGCTTTCAGCAGCTGGGCATCGGCGAGGCAGACACAGGTACTCACGAAGAGCGCCTGCAACAATGGCTGGATGCCGGTTATCACGGCGAGATGGAATGGATGGCCAGCCACGGCAGCAAGCGTACCCGTCCAGCCGAACTGGTGCCCGGCACCACCCGGGTAATTTCTGTGCGGATGGATTATCTGCCCACCGATACCCGCATGGCTGAACGTCTGGCCGATCGCGATGCGGCCTACATCTCCCGCTACGCATTGGGCCGGGACTATCACAAGCTGATCCGGCGTCGCCTGCAACAATTGGCGGAGCAGGTTCAGCAACTGATTGGCCCGTTCGGCTTCCGCGCCTTTGTTGACAGCGCCCCGGTCATGGAGCGTGCGCTGGCCAGCCGCGCCGGACTGGGCTGGATTGGCAAGAACACCATGCTGATCAACCCCAGGGCAGGTAGTTTTTTCTTCCTTGGCGAGCTGTATACCGATCTGCCTCTACCGGTAGACCAGCCATTCACTCAGCAGCATTGCGGCAGTTGCAGCGCCTGCCTGACCCGCTGCCCGACCGACGCCTTTGTTGGCGCCCACGTGCTGGATGCCAGACGTTGCATTTCCTATCTGACCATCGAACTCAAGGGGGCAATTCCCGAGGAGCTGCGCGCGCCGATGGGTAATCGGGTGTTTGGCTGCGATGATTGTCAGCTGATCTGCCCATGGAACAAGTTCGCTAAAACCACCGGCGAAAACGACTTCAGCCCGCGGCATGAACTGGATCAGGCCGATCTGATCACCCTGTTCCGCTGGGACGAGGATGAGTTTCTGAAAAACACCGAAGGCTCGCCACTGCGACGCATCGGTCATGAGCGCTGGCTACGCAACCTCGCCGTCGGCCTGGGCAATGCCCATACCAGCATTCCGGTAATCGAAGCGCTCAATAGCCGACGCGCTCACCCCTCCGAGCTGGTGCGCGAGCATGTCATCTGGGCGCTGGGCCGGCACGGTATCAATTAGACCTGTTCAGGCGTGCTGCCCCACTCAGAACCTGTTTCAATACTTAATGAAGTGTTCCCGGTAATGCCGTAATTCGGCGATCGAATCGCGGATATCATCCATGGCCAGGTGACTGCTCTCCTTCTGAAAGCCATCACGCACCGCCGGCGCCCAACGCGCAGCCAACTCCTTGAGCGTCGATACATCCAGATTGCGGTAGTGAAAGAACTGCTCCAGGTTCGGCATACCCCGATAGAGAAAACGCCGATCCTGACAAATGCTGTTACCGCACATGGGAGAGCGCCCCGCAGGTACCCACTTGCAGATAAACTCCAGCGTCATCTGCTCCGCTTCCTGCACGCTCACTACGCTGTCCTTGACGCGCTGCACCAAGCCGGACTGGTTGTGCTGGCGGGTATTCCACTCATCCATCCCATCCAGCAGCGCATCAGGTTGTTTGACGGCAATAGCCGGGCCTTCGGCCAGCACATTCAGTTGTGAGTCAGTGATGATGGTAGCGATTTCGATAATTACATCCTGATCCGGATTCAAGCCGGTCATTTCCAGGTCAATCCAGATCAAATTGTCGGGGTGTTTCATGGTGGCTCCTGCACAGGTGAAGGTAACGTCCATCAGTATACGCCGCCCGTGCTACACTGCGGCGGATTCTCCCAAGACACAACCCATGGCCAAGCGAAACCTTACCCGGCGCCAGAACTGGCGTATACAAAAAATCCAGGATGAGCGCAGCGCCCGCGCCGATCGTCGCGCTGATCGGGCTGAAGAAAGCCTGCTGGGTGGTGACCTCGGTGCCGAGCAACAAGGCCTGGTCATTGCTCACTTTGGTGTGCAGGTAGACGTAGAAACACTGGATGGCCCCGAACGCGGTCAGGTGCGTCGCTGTCACCGTCGGGCCAACCTGCCGGCACTGGTAACCGGTGACCGCGTGGTTTGGCGAGCCGACAATCAGCAAAGCGGCGTGATCGTTGCCCTGCAGCCCAGAGATACGGAGCTGTACAGGCCAGATCATCGCGGTCAACTCAAGCCCGTCGCTGCCAACGTCGACCGTCTGGTAATTGTTTTCGCCGCCTTGCCCCAGCCCCACCGCAACCTGATCGACCGCTATCTGGTGGCTGCCGAGCAGGCGCAGCTGGAGCCTCTGCTGGTACTGAACAAGGCAGATTTGCTGGAGCAGCCCGGGCATGCGGATATCCGCGACTGGCTGGATGATTATGCCAGGCTCGGCTACCGCACCCTGTGCCTATCGGCTGACTCCGGTCACGGGCTGGATAACCTGCGTGAAGAGTTGCGCGATCATGTGAACGTGTTTGTCGGCCAGTCTGGGGTCGGCAAGTCTTCTTTGATAAATGCCCTGTTGCCGGATGCCGATCTGCGCGTCGGCGCGCTGTCCGAACAAACCGGCAAGGGTACCCACACCACCACCACCGCTCGGCTGTTCCACTTTCCCGGCGGCGGCGACCTGATCGACTCCCCCGGCATTCGCGAATTCGGGCTGACCCATATCAGCCATGATGATTTGCTGGAAGGTTTTATCGAGTTCCGCCCGTACCTGGGTCATTGCCGCTTCCGCGACTGTCAGCACCTTCACGAACCCGGCTGCGCTCTGCTGGCAGCGGTGGATGATGGGGAAATTTCGGCAGGCCGAATGAACAGTTACCGGCATATCCTGGCCAGCCTCAGCAACAGCTGACAATCCACGGCAGCTGCACTGCAGGTGCGGATGCTGGATCAGCCCGTCGCTTTCGCCCACCACACGGGGAAGGACGGCAGTTGCATGCCCTCTTCCTGTGCCCAGTCACCTATCAGGGGCTGAGCTGCTGCAAGGGCTCATCCATATCGAACAGGTTGCGCGGAAGCGGCTGCTCTTCGGTTTGTGCCCGTGGCTGCAGCGCTGGTGCTGTTCCCGGCTGAGAGGCTGGGTTGCTCACTTCGACAGCCGGGCTGCCGGTATCTGTCGGCTGTTCCGTACTCGTTGCGCCTACGCCGCGGATCATCGCCTGTTCGGCCTGCCGGTTCATGACCACAATATCGATCCGCCGGTTGATCGGATTGAGCGGGTTGGCGGTATCGAACAGGGCCGAATCCGCATAACCGACCACCCGTGCCACCTGTTGCTGCGGATAACCGGCTGCCTCCAATGTACGTCGCGCTGCGTTTGCCCGCTGCGCCGACAGCTCCCAGTTACCGTAATCGCGCCGGCCAACATAGGGGATCGCGTCGGTGTGACCGCTGATGGAAATTTTCTTCGGTGTTTTGGCGATAGTATCGCTGAGCGCCAGCAGAATATCCTCGAAATAAGGTTGCAGGTCGGGGCTGCCACTGGCGAACATCGGCCGGTTTTCCGCATCGACAATCTGGATGCGCAGCCCGTCGGTGGTGAACTCCATCAGTATCTGCTCACGAAAGCGCTGCAGCACCGGTTCGGTTTCTATCTTGTTCTGCAATTCCTGCAGCAATAAGTCCAATTCCCGCAGCTCAACAATGTCCGGCGATTCGCCGCCCGGCTGAGCACCATTATCAGCAGACTGCTGTGCCTGTTCACTTAGCGTCTGTTCGTTGAGTGTGCGTTGCGGTGCCGGAGTGGGCGAGCCGCCCAGATCGATGGGGTGCGGGCTGCCGCCATCGAAATTGATCGGATCCTTGAAGTATTGGGAAACCAGTTTCAATTGTTCCGGCGTAGCCACCGTTACCAGCCACATGACCAGAAAGAAGGCCATCATGGCGATGGCGAAGTCGGCAAATGCAATTTTCCATGAGCCGCCATGGCCTGCACCAGCCTTGCGACTGATCCGCTTGACGATGATGGGCTGATCGTTATTGGGCACTGATCAGCGCCCCTTGACCGAAGATTCCAGCTCGGTGAAGCTCGGCCGCTGGGCAGATAAAAGCGCCTTACGGCCAAACTCGACCGCCAGCGCAGGCGGGAGGCCCTGGGCGCTGGCGACCAGACACATCTTGATCGCCTCGTATGTGTTGGCTTCCTCAGTGGCCTCGTGCTGCATGGCCGCGGCGAAGGGGCCAACGAAACCGTAGGCCGCCAGAATACCGAGGAAGGTACCGACCAGGGCGGTGCCCACCTTCTCACCGATCATGGCATTGTCCGCTTCGCCAAGGATACTCATGGTCACCACGATGCCCAATACCGCCGCAACAATACCGAAGCCCGGCAGGGCATCTGCCACCCGGTTAAGCGCATGAGCCGGCTCACCGAGCTCGTCGGTCAGGGTAGAGATCTCAACATCAAACAGCGCCTCCAGCTCATGGGGAGCCATGGTGCCAGTGGACATGATGCGCAGGTAATCACAGATGAACGCGGTCATGTGTTCATCCTTGAGGATGGCCGGATACTTGGCAAAAATCGGGCTTTCGTCTGGCTCCTCGATGTCCACTTCGATGGCCATCATGCCCTCGCGGCGGCTCTTGTTGAGGATTTCATACAACAGACCAAGGACATCGAGATAGAACGGCTTGCCGAAACGATGTGCAAAAATGATCTGCGGAATCTTGGCAAAGATCTTCTTTACCACCGCCACGTTATTGGCCACCAGAAAAGCGCCGAATGCCGCCCCACCAATGATCAGGATCTCGAATGGGTGCCATAGCGCAGCGACGGCGCCCCCGGACATGACAAAGCCGCCCAGTACACTGAGGATGACAACGACGTAACCCGCGATTTTCAACATATAAACTGATGATCCCTGAACAGCAACTCGTTCGCTTTCGCGTTATAGTCTGCAATCGGCTGACGTCTCCGACGGCGCAAAAGTCTCTGCAGACCCTGCTATCGGCCAAGCACGAAGAATTTTGAGTGGGATTATAACGTCAGCGCTCCGACAACTGGCGCATCGACACAAAGAATATTGGAACAGATCATGACAGATACCCCGCTACCCCTCTTGCTGGAGCCATCACAGCTTCCTTCTCAGCTTGATCCTGCACGCGTCCGGCTGGTTGACCTGTGCCGTTCCGAACAATATCTGGCCGGCCATATCCCCGGTGCCGTGCATCTGCCTCCGGGCAGTCTGACCTCTCCAGCACCGCGCCCGGGTTTACTGCCGGATATTGATAGTCTGCAACAGATTCTGGGCAGCCTCGGTCATCACGCTGATTTGCATTACATCGTCTACGACGACGAAGGCGGCGGCTGGGCCGGCCGGTTCATCTGGCTACTCGACAGTGTAGGGCATACCCGGTACAGCTACCTGAACGGCGGCCTGGTAGCCTGGTATGGTGACGGTTTGCCGTTGGAGCAGGAGGTCAATCAGGTCGAGCCAACCCAGCCGCGCCTGACTATCGATACCAGCCCTACTATTGATGTGGATACGCTGATAGCCGATCTGGATAATCCCGACCGGGTCATCTGGGATGCGCGCTCCCCCGCCGAACATCGCGGTGAGCGGGTGTTTGCCGCCAAGGGCGGGCATATTCCCGGCGCGATCAACTTCGAGTGGACGGCCGGCATGGATCCGGATCGTGGCCTGCGCCTGCGCGACGATCTGGCTAACCGACTACAGGCGTTGGGCATTACTCCCGACCATGAGGTGGTTACCCACTGCCAGACCCACCATCGCTCCGGCTTTACCTATCTTGCCGCAAAAATACTTGGCTATCCGAGGGTCAAGGCGTACGCCGGTTCCTGGGCCGAGTGGGGCAACCATCCTGATACTCCTGTAGAAATCTGAGGCTGTTATCCCATGCGTGATCGTTTATTCATCCTGTCCCAACACCTGTTGCCGCAGCAGCTGCTGTCGCGTCTGGCAGGTGGCCTCGCCAACTGCACCTGGGATTGGGTCAAGAACCCTTTTATCACCTGGTTCGTCAAACGCTATCAGGTCGATATGAGCCAGGCTGTGGAGCAGGATCCAACGGCCTACCCTTGCTTCAATGACTTCTTCACTCGGGCACTGCTGCCTGATGCCCGCCCACTCGATCCAGGCGAGCGCAGCATCCTGTGCCCCGCCGACGGCGCCATCAGCCAACTGGGTAGCATCGAACATGGCCGGATTTTCCAGGCCAAGGGGCAGAGCTTCAGTGTGCTCGAATTGCTCGGCGGTAACCCGCAACATGCCAGCCTGTTCCAAGGCGGCGAGTTTGCCACTGTCTACCTGTCGCCCAGTGACTATCACCGTGTTCACATGCCCTTGGGCGGTACGCTGAAGGAAATGATTCACGTACCAGGCAAGTTATTCTCAGTCAATCAGACCACGGCCGAGAACGTGCCCGAACTGTTCGCCCGCAACGAGCGGGTGGTGTGCCTGTTTGACACTGAGGCCGGCCCGATGGCCGTGGTGCTGGTGGGCGCGATGATTGTGGCATCGATTGAAACCGTCTGGGCCGGACTGGTCGCTCCGCCACAGCGGCAGGTGCGTAGTGAGCAATATGGAACCAGCGCGCCTCAGCTTGAACGCGGCGCCGAGATGGGCCGCTTCAAACTCGGCTCCACGGCTATAGTGTTGTTTGCTCCCGGGCACGCCCGCTGGGATGAACAACTGAGCGCCGGCAGCCTGGTACGCATGGGCCAGAAGCTCGGCGAGCGACTCACCACCACCGCCTCAGAGAAGCCGCGGATGGCGTGACATACCGAATGGCTGGTCGCACTTCATTGCAACCAGCCTATTCCCCAGCTACCTGCCCAAGGCCAGAAGCTGAATCAGGCGTCCTCTTCGGCCCATACCCCGAAAGGATCGTCCAGTTGCTGCCAGGCCTCGGTACCTGCGGCCATCTCCTGGTCGTTCAGCAGGCAGGCATCAAGTTCACGGGTCAGTCGGGCAAAATCGATATTCTGACCGATGAACACCAGCTCCTGCCGGCAATCACCGGTCTGCTGATCCCACTGCCTGGCGATAGCCTGCTGCTCATCCTGATCCCGCGGCCACTGCTCTTTTGGCACGAAGCGCCACCAGCGACCGGCCATGCCGTAACGCATCAGGCCACCAGCCTGCGACCAGCTGCCAGCCTCGCGGTATTTACTCGCCAGCCAGAAATAGCCCTTGGAACGCAGTAACCGCCCGTTGGTCCACTCCTGACTGAGAAACTCATGGAAACGCTGCGGGTGAAAGGGCCGGCGGGCGCGATAGGCGAAAGAGGCAATACCATACTCCTCGCTTTCGGGAATATGCTCACCGCGCAACTCCTTAAGCCACCCCGGCGCCTGGGCAGCACGCTCGAAGTCGAAGCGCCCGGTATCGAGAATCTTTTCCAGCGGCACTCGCCCCATGCTCATAGGAAGGATCTCGGCGTGGGTGTTGAGGCCCCGCAGAATGGCCATCAGCTCTTCACGTTCGGCACTGGAAATGAGGTCGATCTTGCTGATGAGGATGACATCCGCAAATTCTACCTGCTCGATCAGCAGGTCAGTAATCGAACGTTCGTCATCCGCACCGAGGGTTTCACCACGACTGGCCAGACTGTCTGATTCATGGAAGTCCTGCATAAAATTGACCCCATCGACCACGGTTACCATGGTATCCAGCCTCGCCAGGTCGACCAGACTGCGACCCTGCTCATCACGAAAGGTAAAAGTCTCCGCCACCGGCAGTGGCTCGGAAATGCCTGTTGACTCGATCAGCAGATAATCGAAGCGCCCCTCGCCCGCCAGGCGACTGACTTCCTCCAGCAAATCCTCACGCAGTGTGCAGCAGATACAGCCATTGCTCATTTCAACCAGCTTTTCTTCGGCGCGGTTCAGACTTACATCGCGCTGCACTTCAGTACCGTCGATATTGATCTCGCTCATGTCATTGACGATCACCGCCACGCGACGATTCTCACGGTTCTTCAATACATGGTTAAGCAGCGTGCTCTTGCCGGCGCCAAGGAAGCCGGAAAGTACGGTAACAGGTAGTCGTTCAGTCATTTCCCAAGCCTCGGTCTCTCATCTGGATGTCTGTTATCTTGCCCCGTTAATTTGTTATATCATAACATTATGGAAAAATAAGTATCATCCATTTTCGTCCCAACATATGTATGCGGAAATATCGAGTAGGGTGAGGCGTCGCCGCCTCATCCCTCTCACAGAACCGTACGTA
>CAYYUQ010000033.1:0-32678 GCA_964474945.1 uncultured Halopseudomonas sp.
TCAATGGCGAGTATTGTCGCCTAGTTGGTGTCCGGTTTCATTAGACCACTACACAGTGGGCCAGCGCCTTCGATAATGACACGACGTTAACCGCTGCGCTGTTGGATCGGCTGTTACACCATGCGCACATCGTCCAGATCCGGGGAGAAAGCTATAGACTGAAGGACAAGAAAGCGGCTGGTATCGCACCGATCTCGGCCAGCTGTCAATGGCCAAGAATTATTAACCAACACGTAAACGCCAAGGGTGGGTCAGTTTTGGATCGGCGATATTGCTGATAAGTGGGTCAGTTTTAAACCGGCGTTGACATTCGCTTTAGCTTGGCGGACTCACTGTCCGGGCGCACCGCGCATAAAAAAACCCGAATTCCGGGGGAAGAATTCGGGTCAAGACCATTAGGAGTGATACAGAAGAGGACTGAGCCACCTCTGCCAGGTTTCGGCGCTTGGGGGATACCGAAACCTGATATGGTAAGTATTGACGATTTTTTGAGCAGTGCCAGCCGAAAATCGGCGGTTGTTAAACAGATTTGGAATAAGGATTCCTGCCTTATCGTGACCGGTTGTAGCCTGTTTGCAGAATTCCTCGTAGGCGCTTGAGCGCAAGATCCAGTGTTTCCTGGGGAGTATAGAAGTGGGGCGACCAGCGAATACCGCCGCCCCGCGCCGCACAGATCACGCCAGCCTGCATGAGTTGCTCATATAGCCAGGTGTTGTCGACACCCTGGAATGTGAAGGTGACGATACCACCGCGGCGATCCGGCCTGATCGGACTGAGAATACATGCACCAGGAAGTGACCCGATGGATTGCAATAAATAGGCTGTGCGTTGTTGCAGTGCTTGCTGGATACGCTCTGCCCCTACCTCTGACAGAAGCGCCAGGCTGGCGGACAGGGCATGTTGAGCCAGCGTATTGGGGCTTCCGGGCTCAAAACGTCGGGCTGTACTGGCTGGCAACCAATCCTCTCGATCATAGTCGCCCAGCGCTTCAATCATATGCCAACCGAACTGGGTAAGGGCCAGGCGGTCGCGTACTTCCTTACGGCAGTAGAATACGCCGAGCCCTTCCGGGCCAAGTAGCCATTTGTGCCCATCTGCCATGAGAAAGTCGCAATCAATGGCGCGTACATCCAGCGGTATCGCGCCCAAAGATTGAATGGCATCCACACAGAACAGGATGTCGCGCTCACGGCAGGCTTGGCCGAGACGTGGTAAATCCATGCGCAGGCCACTGGCGTACTGGATCGAGCTGATGCTCAGTAGACGAGTAGCGGGGCCCATGGCGGCTATCAAGGCGGCTTCGGGGTCTTCCGCATCCAGGCTGATCTGCCGCACCGTGACGCCTCGGGATTCCAAGGCCTGCCATGGGATGCGGTTGGAGGGGAATTCCTGATCACTGAGTATGATTTCGTCACCCTCAGTCCAGGTCAAACCCATGGCGACAAAGGACAGGGCTTCGGAGGTGTTCTTGACCAGCGCAATGTCGCCCTTGCTCGGCGCGTTCAGTAATGCCTGAAATTGTCCACGCAGGCGATGCTCCAACTGAACCCAGCGAGGATAGTCCCGTGCGCCCTGATGAATGTTCTCGTTGGCGAAGGCGATAATGGCATCGGCACTGCGCTTGGGCCAGGGTGCGACAGCTGCATGGTTCAAGTAGCAGATATCCGGATCCTGGGGAAACTCATCATTCCAATGGCACTCGTGGAGCATGATTCTTATTCCTGACAAGAGAGGCGTGGGCAGATGATAGCCCACTCAGAAGGCAATACCAGAAGCCGCTACGGATGGTCATGAATTTTTGGTCATATTAATACTCCACGCGTGCAAATGGTCATGAAATTGGCATAATGCGCAATCATCGTCACGTTCATCCAGGAAAGCTCATGCAGAAAGAATCGCGCAAGATCCGGGAGTTCCGCCGCAGGGAACAGGAAATTCTCTCAGCAGCATTGCGTCTGTTTCTAGAACAGGGAGAGGACAGCGTTACGGTGGAAATGATTGCTGATGAGGTAGGTATCGGCAAGGGCACTATCTATAAGCACTTCAAGTCCAAGGCGGAGATTTACCTACGTCTGATGCTCGATTATGAGCGTGACCTGGCGGGGCTACTGCACTCGGAAAGCATTGAGAAAGATCGTGAAGCCTTGTCCCGGGAGTATTTTGCCTTCCGGATGAGTGATCCCGAGCGTTACCGTTTGTTTGACCGCCTCGAGGAGAAGGTACTGAAGTCCAGCCAGATGCCAGAGCTGGTAGAAGAGCTGCATGGCATCCGCGCCTCCAACTTCAACCACCTGACTGGCGTGATTCAACAGCGTATCGACGAAGGCAAGCTGGAAGACGTACCAGCTTACTTCCACTATTGCGCCGCCTGGGCCCTGGTGCA
Organism: uncultured Halopseudomonas sp.; assembly: GCA_964474945.1. Classification (GTDB taxonomy): domain Bacteria; phylum Pseudomonadota; class Gammaproteobacteria; order Pseudomonadales; family Pseudomonadaceae; genus Halopseudomonas. The sequence goes on from CAYYUQ010000033.1 coordinate 2,384, forward strand.
GGGTGCCATGTCCATGTACCACTCGCCGTTCTGGCAGGAGGTCATTGAGGATAAGGAAGGCTATATGCAGTTCTTGACCGATATTGGTGTGCGCATGGGGAATCGCATCAAGCGGCGCAAGGACAATGACGCCACCTGAGGACGTTACTGAACTTGCCGCCCGCGCCTCGGTCTACCGCTGACTTGCCAGCACAGGAGTAACCGGTTTGCCCCTTGTCCGCACAGGCCTCTGCCTACTGGCTGCGGTATGCGCACTATCGGCGACAGCGCGCGACTACAGTTATACCGATGCCCACCTGCATTACGTTGATTTTTTTCAGGAAACCGATGGCATGTCCAGTCTGCTGGAGCAGATGGATGCGCATGCTACTGAGCATGTGATGATCAGCGGTATCTCGGTAGCCAAGACGTGGCACGAGGATGAGCTGCGACGGCCTCGTTATTACGCCGGAGATGATGCTGGCGCTTACTGGTACAGTGCAACCGACCACATAGTGGCCCACGCTCTTGAGGCGTTGACGCCAGCGCAACGCAAGCGTTTTCATCCCTTTCTGACCGGCTTCAATCCGAACGACAAGAACGCTGATGAACACGTGCGCCGGCTACTGGACATGTATCCCGGTATGTGGAAAGGCATAGGTGAAATATTCACTCGCCATGATGATCTGACAGCATTGACCCAGAGTGAGACGCCCAGAGCCAATAGTGAGGCGCTGGTGCGTATCTACCATCTGGCAGCTGAGTACGATCTGCCGGTCATGATCCACAGCAATATCACCTCCAAACGTGAGCCTGATCCGCTGTATCTGCCCGAGTTCGAAGAAGCGTTACGTGATCATCCGCAGGTGCGTTTTATCTGGGCGCATGCAGGTACCAGCAAGGAAATCCATCGTCATCAGAACAGGCTCGATTTCCTTTTTGACGAGTTGGAGCGCATCTTGGGCCTTTACCCCAACCTGTATATCGACCTGTCGTGGACCGTGTTGGAGCCCTACCTGCTGGATGAGAGCGGCCAGCCAGAATCACGTTGGGTAAACCTGGTAGAGAATTATCCGGATCGCTTCATGATCGGCTCGGATGTAGTGGGCAGCTTCAGGAGTCTCGGCGAACACATGAAAGGGTTTGATGTGTTTCTGGATGCGTTACCAGATGCGATAGCGCATAAAGTGGCCAGGGATAATTTTCTGGCGATACTGCCGCAGCAGGTGGCGACGCAGACAGGGCCGCCTGCGCCAGCAGAGCGCCGCGAGTCTCGCTAGCGTCATCAATCTGCGGGGCCAGAAAGCGAAACGCCGACATGATGTCGGCGTTTCTGGTTACATCCCGATCAGGGCGTGGGTACGGTAGCCCAGTAACCACAGCGATGGTAGTTGTTGAACGTGGCCGCCGTTTCGGTTTTCGGTTCGACATCCAGGCGAAGCGCCTGCTGGGCGGTGTTGAAAGTTGGCCAGACCGGGCTGGTGCCTTCAGTGCTGTTCGGATCGCCGTACTTGGCGAAATTAGTCCAGTAATCAATCATATAGCCGGCCAGCTTGTCGACGTCAGCCTGATCTCCGCTGTAGCGTTCACGCATTGTCGCTTCTGGATAGAGAACGTAGGGGATTTCACCAGCGTGTGTGGCACCGAACGGGAAGCTGAACGGCACCATCCCGACCGGGGTAGGGATCGCCGGAGGAATCATCGTCCATGGTGCATTCACATCGGTAAACCAGTAGTTGAAGGTGTCCACGCCGACATCAGCAAAGGCTTCAGCATGTGACCGGCTGTTGCAGGCGAACATGTAATCCGTCCAGACCGCAGCTAACGCCAGCGACAGACGGCTGGGCGTGCCTTCCGGGAACTCTGCCAGATAATGATCGGCGACGGCATTGCCATTGATCCCGAATGGCGCTACCAGAGTCATGACCTCTTCACGGAATGTGGCCTCGTCAGTGAGCGGCACCAGGCCGTTGGCCAGTTCGTCCAGAGCGACGAACAGGGTGCCTTCGTCCTGGTTGCTGCCGATCATGATATCCAGATTCGTGTCGAACGCGCCCTCTGCCAAGGCGGTGGCAACGGATTTGGGCAGCAGATCGCCAGCGGGATCCACAGTCGGAATGGACTGTTGGCCATCCTGCAGTGTCAGAATCTGTTCCACACTCAGCGAATTGATGCATTCCCGGGTGCTTGCGAAGTCGGCGCAGGTTGCGGCGAACTGCATTTGCGCCAGGGGATTGGCAAAGGCTTTGGGAATCTGGGTGGGCGCATAAGATCCACTCTGGATGATGGCCTTGTTGAACAGCCCTTCCTCTTGTGCGCGGGGAGACACGATGTGGCTCAACACACTGTGACCGCCGGCTGACTCGCCAAAAATGGTGACATTCTCCGGGTCACCACCAAAGGAGGCGATGTTCTGCTTCACCCAGCGCAGCGCTTCCTGCTGATCCATCAGACCAAAGTTGCCGCCGTCATGCTCGAGACCCGGATGCGCGAGGAAACCGAGCAGACCCAGACGGTAGTTGAACGTAACGACAATCACGTCCTTTTCTACCAGACGGGTCGGATCGTACTCTCCACCACCGCTGCCGAGAATGAATGCGCCGCCATGCATCCACACCATTACCGGCAGATCTTCGCCCTCAGCAGGAGCGTACACGTTCAGGTACAAGCAGTCTTCGTCGCCGGCTGCGGCGCCTGTGGTGGCGCTGGACTGAGGACACTCGTTACCGAACTCGACGCTCAGTTCCTGCACACCCTCGAGCTTATCCGCAGGTTCAGTGACCGCCAGTCGCAAATCGCCCACCGGGGGCTTGGCATAAGGGATGCCGCGGAAAACTCGTTGCCCGTTAAGTTCAATACCGCGGAACTCGCCGGTAGTGGTCTCAATCTGGAGGGGATCGGCGGGGTGTGGCGCCGGATCTGACGAGCTGCTTCCACCGCCCCCACTTGAGAGACAGCCGCTCAAGCTGACGGCCAATACAACAGCTGATAGCGAAGAAAGTATGAAACGTGAAGTGCTGGGCTGGTTGTTACTGCGCATTGTTATTATCCCTGTGGTTTTCAACGCATGTTCAATAGCAAAATGCCTGCTGGTGATGGATAGACTTTAAAAGAAAGCCCTCCAGCCGCGCTAAACCCATATGGGTGACTGGGCGAGGTGTTGAGGGACGGCACGGGCAGGCGACTATCCTGTAAACTCTTGGCTGCACTGTGATTTGGAGTAACGCATGTCCGCTCGGATACAATTTCCCATTGATTACATTGAGCCGGTATTCAGACCACCGAGTGAGGCCCACTCGCTGATCCTGCCGGTCACCAATGGCTGCTCCTGGAACAAGTGCACTTTCTGCGATATGTACACCGCGCCGCAGAAAAAGTTTCGTGCCAGGGATGAAGAGCAGGTGTTGGACGAGATTCGCCGCTGTGGCGAACGGATGATAGTGCAACGGGTATTCCTGGCTGATGGTGATGCCATGGTGCTGCCGACGCATCGCCTGCTGCGCATACTGGATGCTATCCGCGAATATATGCCGGAAGTACATCGGGTCACCTCCTATTGCTTGCCGCGTAACCTGCGGCGTAAATCCGTTGAGGAGTTGAAGCAGCTGCGCGAAGCCGGGTTGCGTATGCTCTATGTCGGGGCTGAGTCAGGAGATGATGAGGTTCTGCGCCGAGTCAACAAGGGCGAGACCTTCGACTCTACAGTCGAAGCCTTGATCAAGGCCCACGATGCTGGTTTGAAAACCTCCGTGATGATTCTCAATGGGTTGGGCGGAGCGTCATTGAGTGAGCAGCATGCGGCCAATTCCGCCCGCCTGATGAACCTTGGCCAACCTGATTATCTCTCCACACTGGTGGTCAGTTTTCCCAACGGGCTGGAGCGTTACCGGCAGCAGTTTCCCGACTTCGAGCCGTTGAATCAGCTTGAGTTGTTTCGTGAGATGGAGCAGTTTCTAACCGCGCTGGAGCTGGATGATACGGTGTTCCGTAGTGACCATGCGTCCAACTATCTGGTGCTCAAGGGTGTGCTGGGTCGAGACAAGCAGCGCATGCTGGCACAGGTGCGCCAGGCGATAGAGCAGCCAGACCATGCTGGTCTGCGCGCAGAATGGATGCGTGGCTTATGAGAAAAATGAATGCAATGCGCGCAGCATGGGTGCTGTTGACCACCTTGTTACTGGTCGCCTGCACGCCCTCGCAGATGCGTGAAGAAGGGCGTTTCTACCTGAGTGATGCCGGGCTGCTGGATAACTACCAGATAAAGCGCAGCGGCAACTGGCGGTTACAGGCTGACTCGCAATTGTATATCGCGCAGAGTCACTTCGATCCGGTGGGCTACGCCCAGGCTCGGCCCAATTTGCTTGCAGAACACGCATTCGCCGCCGCGGTAGAAGTGTTTCCCTTGGTACGCCGAGCTGAGCAACCGTTAGGGTTGGAGCAGGCGCTGACCCGCGCTCGGCAACAGGGGCTGGATTATCTGTTGTATACCCGCTTTGCCAGTGCTCAGGCGAGTGGTGGCGCGGATCAACAAACCACTGAAAGTCAGAGACATACAGGCCGGGATCGGGTGGTATTGCAGATGTTATTGATGGAGGCGAGCACCGAGCGGGTGGTGGATTTCACCACCATCGAGAGCCGCACCGGCTTTTTGAATCTCAGCAAGTCCCGCCCTGAAGATCTGCTCCGGGAACCCATGCAAGCCTATACCCGTCAACTGTTGGGAAGCCGCTGACCGGTAAGCGGCGCGTATATACGGAGTAGTTACCTTGGACAATCGACAACCGCCTGCCCAGTCATTATTACAAAGCTTGCCTGAGTCGGTACTGGATGCAGCGCGTGAGCCAGCTCCGGTTCATCTGTGGAATCCCGATTTCAGTGGCGAGATGGATATGCATATCGCCCGCGATGGCACCTGGTATCACGAAGGCGGGCCGATCACCCGACTGGCATTGGCCCAGTTGTTCTCCGGCATTCTGCGACTGGACGGTGATGGGCGCTATTACCTGGTGACGCCAGTAGAGAAATGGGCCATCCGGGTGGATGACGCGCCCTTTGTAGCGGTCCGCATGGAAAGCACGGGGCAGGGCGAAGGGCAGCAGCTGCAGTTCTTCACCAGTCTTGAGCACGAACTGGTAGCGGGCAGCGAGCATCCAATCACAGTGATAACGGACGCTGAATCCGGTGAGCCTTCGCCATACATCCTGGTGCGTGACAATCTGCGGGCGCTTATTCACCGTAATGTGTTCTACCAGATGGTTGAGTTGGCCGATCAGCGGGAGCTTGATGGTCAGCTTCGACTGGGTGTGTGGAGCGGTGGCGAATTCTTTCCGATCGATGGTGGTCTGGCACAGGCCTGATCCTTTCAGGGCTACATTCAAGTCAAGACCGGCTGGTCAAATATTCAGGTTGAAATTAACTATATGTGGGTCTAGGATTCTTTGCTACGCACAACAGGTAGTGATTGTGCCGGTGTGACATAAACGCGCACACAGGGCGAAATCACGGCATTCAGGAGAAGATGATGAGTCAAGCAGCCAAGGTGCAGCGTCTGCATAATGTGGTCGGCAGTATTGCCATGCAGCCTGCCTCGGAAGATATCTGGGATACCAAATATCGACTCAAGACCAAGGACGGTGTTGCCATCGATCAGACGGTAGACGCCAGCTATCAACGCGTGGCTCGCGCCTTGGCTGAAGTGGAAGTTCCTGAGCTGCGCGAAACCTGGTATGACCAGTTTCTCTGGGCATTGCGCCACGGTGCTATTCCCGCTGGCCGCATTACCTCCAACGCCGGCGCACTGGAACACAAGCCGGCTACTTCGACTATCAACTGCACCGTGTCCGCCACTATCGGCGACTCGATGGACGATATTCTTGCCAAATTACATGAGGCGGGCCTGACGCTGAAGGCGGGCTGTGGTATCGGCTATGAGTTTTCCACGTTGCGCCCGCGTGGTGCCTATGTTTCCGGTGCTGGTGCGTATACTTCAGGCCCGCTGTCGTTCATGGATATCTACGACAAGATGTGTTTCACCGTATCCTCGGCCGGTGGCCGTCGCGGTGCGCAGATGGCCACGTTTGATGTAGGGCATCCTGATGTGGCTGACTTCATCCGGGCCAAGCGCGAGGGCGGCCGGCTGCGTCAGTTCAACCTGTCGCTGTTGATCACCGAAGAGTTCATGGCGGCGGTGGAGTCGGACAGTGAATGGAAGCTGGCCTTTCCGCTGAACCGGGCTGAAGCAGAAGTGGATCAGGTCGACTTCAATGATTCGCAACAGGTGATCTGGCGGGAATGGCCAGGCAATGAGCGTTATGTCACCCGCGAAGATGGTCTGGTGGCCTGTCGCGTGTTCCGTACCATGAAGGCGCGGCGCATCTGGGACATGATCATGACCTCCACTTACGATTTTGCTGAGCCGGGCTTCATTCTGATCGACCGCGTCAATCAGATGAACAATAACTGGTTCTGCGAGGAGATTCGCGCCACCAACCCCTGTGGTGAGCAACCCCTGCCGCCCTATGGCGCCTGTCTGCTGGGCTCCATCAACCTGACTCTCTTTGTGCGTGATCCCTTCACCGAGAAAGCCCGTTTCGACTGGGATGAATACCGCAAGGTGGTGGACATCTTTACCCGCATGCTGGACAACGTGGTCGAGATCAATGGTCTGCCGCTGGAGCAGCAGCGCAACGAGATTTTCCGTAAGCGTCGCCATGGCATGGGCTTCCTCGGTCTGGGCTCGACCATGACCATGCTGCGCATGAAGTACGGTGATGAGAAATCCCTCGAATTTACCGAGCGCGTATCCAAGGAAATGGCTATCCAAGGCTGGCGTACCGGTCTGCAACTGGCTGAAGAAAAGGGCCCGGCACCGCTGATGGATGAAGAATTCATCATCACCGGTGCCATGCTGGCCAAGCGTCCGGAAATGAAAAAGGACGGTTTCAAGGTCGGGCAGAAGGTCAAGGGCAAGGTACTCTGGGCCAAATACAGTCGCTATATGCAGCAAGTGGCCGAAGAAGACCCGGCGCTGGTGGCCGCACTGGCGGAGAAGGGCGCACGCTTTACCCACCACAGCTCCATCGCCCCGACCGGCACTATCTCCCTGTCGCTGGCGAATAACGCTTCCAACGGGATCGAACCGAGCTTTGCCCACCATTACTTCCGCAACGTGATTCGCGAAGGCAAGAAATCCAAGGAAAAGGTCGACGTATTCAGTTTTGAATTGCTGGCCTACCGTGAGTTCATCAATCCTGAGGCGCTGCCGCAGACCCAGGGTGAGGGGCGCAACCTGCCGGATTATTTCATTTCCGCAGACGAGGTTAGCCCGACCCAGCATGTGGATGTACAGGCAGCGGCGCAGAAGTGGATTGACTCGTCGATATCCAAGACGGCTAACGTGCCGACCGATTATCCTTATGAGGATTTCAAGGATATCTACCTGTACGCCTACCATAAGGGGCTCAAGGGCTGCACTACCTTCCGCTTCAACCCTGAAGCGTTCCAGGGCGTGCTGGTGAAAGAGCAGGATCTGGCCAATACCACTTACCGTTTCAGCCTTGAAGATGGCAGTGTCATCGAAGCCAAGGGTGGCGATGAGATTGAATACGACGGCGAAATGCATACTGCAGCTAACCTGTACGACGCGCTCAAGGAAGGCTATTACGGCAAGTTCTGAGGCGCCGATATAATGTGAATGGCCCCGCTGGTTGGCGGGGCGAGGGAAACGATATGTCCATCAAGATAAGCAAAAAGATCGTTGAGTATGCAGTAGTCAAGCCGGACGAGCAGCTCAAGGTGCAGGATGAAAAGTCCGCACCTGACTACATCGAGATGCATGAAAAGCTCAAGCGTCCGGAGCATCTGGAAGGTTGTACCTACAAGATCAAGACGCCCACCTCGGAGCATGCCATTTACGTCACCATCAATGACGTCATTCTCAATCGTGGCAGCGAGCATGAGGTACGGCGGCCCTTCGAGATCTTCATCAATTCGAAGAATATGGAGCACTATCAGTGGATTTCAGCGTTGACGCTGATCATCTCCGCCGTGTTCCGCAAGGGCGGTGACTGTACCTTCCTGGTTGAAGAGCTGCGCAGCGTATTTGATCCCAAGGGCGGATACATGAAGCGTGGTGGCCGGTGGATGCCGTCACTGGTTGCCGAAATTGGTGATGTGCTGGAACAGCACCTCAAGCATATTGGTCTGCTCAAGGATGAAGTGGACGAGCATCAGCGTGCTTACCTGGAACAGAAACGTGCCGAGTTTACGAGCCGGGCTCCATCAAGCCAGGGTGCGTCTGACTGTGATGACAGCACAGAAGAGTACCCGGCCGGCGCGCAACTGTGCGGCAAATGCCACACCAAAGCCGCTGTGCAGATGGATGGCTGTCTGACCTGCCTGGCTTGTGGCGATAGCAAGTGCGGTTGAGCCCGCGCGATTGACTGAGACCGGAGTGCGCTGCTGGCGCAGTCGCTCCGGGTGGTTCCCTCGCTTTGACTGGTCATGGTGCCCAAGGGGCCGCAAACCGGTGCGCCTTCACTCTACTATACCTCCCATCCTCAATCCGTATCCCCGTCAGCTGTTTGCTCCATTCGTGCTCCTGACTGATCATGCTGTCCGTATTTGAGACACCCGCCCGCTCTCCAGGCCAGGGAACCCGTCGCTGCGCATTGTTGATCTCAAATATGAGACACATCTCAGTACACAGCGAAGCGCGGCAGGCTGCGGTTTCTGTGGGTTTGATCGAACTCGACCGGTTTTGGGTGTAACGAAGTTGAGATGCTTTCCTTTTACTGCTCTGCGTTATTTGTATAACCAATTGAAATAAAAAGGATTTCGTAGTCTGGCATGGCTGTTGCTTTATCCGATATACAAGCGGGTTCCAGCCACACAGGGATACGATAATGGGCACCTTCTTTACTTCGCTGATTTCGCAGCTGTTGATTTGCGCAGCCGGTCTGATCATCTGCCTGATCACCCAGCTTCAGGCCCAGGCGGCTGACGGGGACATCATCATTTCCCGGGAAGTCCAGCCTCGCGCCGCAGCTCGCCAGGAACTGGTTCCGGATCCCAATCCTCAGGTAGCCAATCCCGATCACTCAGCACGGGTCAACAGAGCAGTGCAGGGCGCGCGTTTATCTGAGCTGTCCGTTAGCGACTTCGCTGGTGTCAGCAGCGGTAGCAGTCTGGCCAATGGGCTGCATATTTTTGCCCAGCCGGTACAGCCCGGTAGCCAGGCTCCCGGCCGCGGTGGTGTTGGTGTCATGGGCTCTGCTGGCAACGCCGCAGGGCGCGCAACAGGTGGGGTAAGCCGGGTGGGTGGCAGTGTGAACCGCAGCGTGAGTCAGGGGCTGCGCCCCCTGCAGAACCTGCAGGGTAAATGATCATGCATCTTCATCATCTGATCGCTATCTGCTGCCTGCTATCCAGTGTGCTGGCTGAGGCCCAAAACAGTACTGCCACCATTGATGCCAGTGGTGCCGAGTACAGCGGCACCTTGATGCTCAACCAGGCTGCGGGTGAGCTGCAGCAACAAGTCAACGCCAGAGCGATTGCGCCGAATGGTACGCCAACCATAACCGTCGAACAGCAGCTGGATGCTATTCCGGACGGACATGGCGCTGCGGATTTTCGTGCTGGTATTCATGGCAATGCATTCAGCGGTGGCCAGGGTGTTCTGGGCGTGAACCAGGGCGCCGGGGTGGCCAATCAACAGATCAATAGCTTTCGACTGGGCGTTGGATCACGCCCCGAAAGTCTGGACGACACCGGTCTGGCGCAGAGCGTAGCACGGTCGTCCTATCAGTCAGCTGGAGAACCACGTGAGGCGGGGGAACGCCGGGTCGATATTGATGACCAGGCTTTCACGGACAGTCGCGGCGTGGTTCAGCTGAATCAGGCTGCAGGGGTTGGCAACCGAATGGTCAATAACCTCGGCATCCGCATTCTGGAGTAGTACACATCTGTTTAATAAAGCCACACAAGGATTTCAGATCATGAATACCAAGCATAAAATTACTGCGATCGCCTTTGTTGTTGCCGCGTCTCTCTCCATGGGCGCCATGGCCAAGGGCGGCCCAAGCCCCAAGCCAACGCCGGTTCCAACCCCAACTCCTGAGCAACAGGAAGGCCTGTCCAGCGCGACTGTGCTGGACGCTCAGATCAGTCTGGGCAATAGCCTGGAAAATGTGGAAACTACAAACAACGCCGGTGTAGAGAGTTCGCTGGCGGGTGGCAGTGGCAACGCAGGAGTGAACGTTGTTGCCGGTGATACCAACCAGCAAGCCAACGCTCTGGCCATTTCGACCGCCGATGCCGATGCCGATGCTGACTTCGTGTTCGGTACCCTTGCCAGCATTGGGGTGCTGCAGGTCAACGGCGGAAATACCCTGTCCAATCAGGCTGTAACCAACAACGCTACAGCGGACGATGTTGCCAATGGCTATTCCGGTAACCTGGGCTTGAACGTTGCTGCCGGCGGATTCAACCAGCAGAAAAACGATGCTGCTATTGCTAACGCATCAGAAGCGCAGAACGCCGAGGCTGCCATCGAGGTGCTTCAGGTGGCTGTGGCTGGCAATACCTACAACGGTGTGGAAACCGACACCCTCAGCATGGTCGCTACCGGCTGGAAACCAAAGCCGGGTCCAGCTCCTGAGCCAGGCATTCCCAACCGTAATCTCGACGTTGAAAACAATGCCAACCTGGTTAGCTCGCTCAATGGGTTCTCCGGTAATGCCGGCGTGAACATCGCTGCCGGTGGCGCCAACCAGCAAAGCAATACCCTGTCTATCGCTGCAGGCTGTACTGGCTGTCCGTAACAGGTATCAAGCCCGGGGTAACCCGGGCTTTTCCAATTCGAGCAAGGTCTATGAAGCATTCCATGTCGGGACTGATATTGATCAGTCTGTTCGCGCTGCTACCAATCGAGACGCCTGCGACTCCAAAGCCGCTGGCAATATTGCCCGGTGGCGGCCTGGTCTTCAAGCCGATACAGAGCATGCGAGAGCGGCGATTCGCCAACCTGGTGCAACAGCAGACAGATTTCAGTTGCGGCGCTGCGGCAATGGCCACGCTCTTGAATGAGGCTTATGGGTGGAATTTCAGTGAGGAGCAAGTAATTTAAGGCATGCTGACCGAGGCGGATCCACAGCAGGTTCAGCAGATGGGTTTCTCAATGTTGGACATGAAAAGCTATGCCGAGACGCTAGGTTTAAGAGCGCGCGGCTACCGCTTACAACCAGAGCAATTGGTAGAGGTGAAAGTGCCCGCCATTGTTCTGCTCGATGTTCGCGGCTACAAGCATTTTGTTGTGATGCAGGTCAGTACCGACAACTGGGTCTATATCGGCGATCCAGTGCTCGGTCACAAGAAAATGGCTCTTGATGAATTTGTTCAGGGTTGGAATGGCATCGTGTTTGCCCTGATCGGCCCTGGTTATAACCGCCAGAACGCGCTGTTAACCCCACCGGAACCCTTGACGGCCAGACATCGGCTGGATCGCTTTAGTCCGGTGAAGGACGCCGAGCTGATGGAGTTCGGATTTTTGCAAAGTGATTTTTTCTAAACCCAATGCAACAGGGAGAGAGATCATGAAGTTATTCATAGGGTTTGTGACCTCGATAGTCATGTTCAGTCTTCCCGTCAGTGCCGCCAATCCCTTTCGCGCAGCGGAGCTAAGTGATGCTGAGCTGAGCGAGCTGCGTGGTCGCTATGTCATGCCGGGGCGTATCATCCATTTTGGCGTCACCATGAGTACGGTCTGGGAGAACAGTGCCAGCCAGAATTTGGGCGCGTCGGTCACTTTCAGCGTCGATAACAAGGCGCAGCCCAGTCTTCATGTTACCGATTTGTCCCACCAGCAGCAGGATACCGGCAATGGCAACACGGTAACCCCTGGAACGGGTCAGGTACTGGGTGGTGCGGGATTGAATGAGGTGCGTGGCATTTCCCAAAGCGTACGCAGTGCCGGGGATTTCAATGATGGGCTCAATAGTCTGGAAATCATCGTTTCCCGAGGTGGGGATGATGCGGTACCTGTCGGGACCACAGTCTGGAGCGGATCCCATGAGTTCAACGGTACGGTGGGTAAGGTGTCCGTCAATGGCCACGGTGGCGGGCTGAGAATATTACTGGATGCTGGCACGCAAGGCTCTGCGGTGCAGCAGATCGGTAACGGCAATGTGCTGCAGCAAGCGAACTTTACCGGTGACCAGAATACGGTGCGCAACCTGGCTGCTCTGAGCGTGTCTTTGAAGGATTTGCCTCTGGGTCAGGATTTCGCCAACTGCACACTGGAACAGTTGCGCGCATTGCGTCCCATCGGTTTCTGAACGGACAAGCTATCAAGCTGAGCCTTCATTCATATGATTCAGAATACAAGGAAGACGCAATAATGCGCAGATATGCGGGAAGTATGTTGTTGCTAGCGGCCATGAGTGGGCAGGTAACAGCCCAAAGCAATGAAGAGATTCTGCGTCAGGAGGTTGAAGCGCTGCGGCAACGCTACGAAGCACAGCAGAATGCGCTGATGATCCTTGAACAACGTCTGCGCCAACTGGAAGGTACCGGCAGCGCTGCCACTCCGGCGACCACTCGGCGGCCAACTCAGGTGGCGCACAGCGGTACACAACCCGCCACGAACAGCGGTAGCGGCTATGGTGAGTCATTGCGGGATAATTCCGATCAGGCTCCCAGCGTCGAAGCGCTATACCAGGAAGCCAGCGGATTCTTTGGCGGTGGTCGTTTGAGTCTTGAGCCGGGGATCACCTACAGCCATTACGACACTCGACAGTTGTTCCTCAATGGATTTCTTGCGCTGGATGCGATCTTTCTCGGTAACCTGGGCGTTGATGAAATCAATGCAGATACTTTCAACTTTGACCTGACTGCGCGTTACAACTGGCGTCAGCGTTGGCAGTTCGATGTCAATATTCCCTATGTGTACCGGGAGACCACCTACCAATCAGCTGGAGCAGGGGGGAGCAGTACCACCTTCAGCGAAGCGACCGTTAAAGGTGATCCGGATCTGGGGGATATCAGTTTCGGTTTGTCTTACAAGTTTCTTGATGAGGGGCCATCGACCCCGGATGGCGTTGTCAGTTTGCGGATCAAGTCGCCGACGGGCAGTCATCCCTATGGAATCAAGCTGCAGCGGCAGGAAGATAACGACAACCTGACGGTCCCAGACTCGCTGCCTACCGGCAACGGTGTCTGGTCTGCAACGGCTGGATTGGCAATGGTGAAAACGATCGACCCGGCAGTGGTGTTTGCTAACGTCGCGTACACCCATAATTTTGCGCGAAACTTCAGCGATATCAGCCCGCAGGACGGGGTCAGGGTACCGGGCAGGGTGGATCTGGGGGACTATTTCCAGTTCGGCTTGGGCATGGCCTTTGCCTTGAATGAACGCATGAGCATATCAATGTCTTTTTCCGAGTTGATCAGCCGCAGTAGTCGCATCAAATATCAGAATAGCGGCTGGCAGACAGTCAACGGGAGTGATGCCAATGCAGCGCATTTCAATATCGGCATGACGTTGGCTGCCACTGATCGCTTGACCATAGTACCCAATTTGTCGATGGGTCTGACGCCGGATGCGCCAGACTTCAGTCTCAGCTTGAAATTTCCCTACTACTTCTAATTGCTTGCTGCTTGCATTTCCTTGCAAGCCGCTCCGGTCGGGGGCGGATCAACCGCTCAGCGAATCTGGTGTTTGCGTAGCAGGCGGTAGAGCGTGGGGCGGGAAATCTGCAATTGATGGGCAACTTCACTCATATTGTCGGGGTAATGGTTCAGCGCGGCACTTAATGCCTCGCGTTCGGCGCGCAACACCCAACACCCATGTCTCGAGACTTTCGACGCTGGATACGCCTGGCTGTGGCCGCGCAGCCAGTCCCAGATCGGCGGCTTCTATCTCCCGACCATCGGCCAGCACCATCCCTCGACGCACGCGGTTAGCCAACTCGCGTGCGTTTCCTGGCCAGTCGTGGCGCAGCAAGGCCTCAATGGCCGCGCTGCTGAAATTCCGTGGCCGGCGACCGGTCTCCGCCATATACAATTGTGCGAAATGGCGAGCCATGGGGGCGATGTCGGCGGTGCGCTCACGCAGTGGGGTTGTGCGGATTTCCAGTACATTGAGGCGGTAATAGAGATCCTCGCGGAATCGACCATCCCGGATCGCGCTTTCGAGATCCACATGAGTTGCTGCCAGCACACGAGCATCCACGCTGAAGGTCTGGTGACCGCCTACACGTACGATCTGCTTTTCCTGTAAAAATCGCAACAGGTTGGCCTGCAACTCCAGTGGTAAATCACCAATTTCATCAAGGAACAGCGTCCCACCGCCGGCCGCCTCGATACGGCCAATCTTGCGTTGATGGGCGCCGGTAAAAGCGCCTTTCTCATGACCAAATAGCTCGGATTGGATCAACTGTTCGGGTATAGCACCACAGTTCACAGCAATAAAAAGCCCATCCTTGCGTAACGACTGACTGTGCAAGGAACGGGCAATGAGCTCCTTGCCAGAGCCGCTTTCGCCACGGATCATCACTGGCGTATCGGTCGGGGCTACCCGTGCAATCATTCGTCGCAGGGCTTTAGCCTGCTCGCTCTCACCGAACATGAACTCATCCTGCTTGCAGGCAGCTTTCAGCTGTCGATTGCGTAGATGAGCCATGCCGCAAGCACGCCCAAGCGCGATGTGCGTGCGTGTATGGTCGAAAGGCAGCGTATGGTAATCGAGAAACCATTCGGCAATGAATTGCTCGACGCCTGGCTGACCCAGTAATTGCGCTGGCACGGCGACAACCCATTGGATGCCGGTCAGGTTGATAAGTGCTTTGACTTTCTTCAGATTGCCGATATGAAACGGCTGGAGTCGGAGCATGCCCAGATCACAGGCAGGCAGGCGGTGCTCGTCTAATGTGGCAGGGTATATTTCCCAACTCGCAGCACGCAATTGTGCGCCTAAAACCGTGCATTCGTCACAAGGGTCAATCAGCAATAACCGACGGGGCGGAATGGAGGAATAACCTACCATAAACTCCCTTTTTTATTTGATGACAAGAACGACTGGGTTCAGTGAAATGATTATTAGAAGCTAACAGATGATCGGCTTTTTTCAATGAGTTTATGGCGATTTTAGGGCCTGCTTCACATATGTTGTCAATATTATGACGATTGCTTCTCTATCGATGCCAAGTAATGCTAGGCCTGTTCTCAAAAGGGGAAATTGATGCTGTTCAACAACGATATGCTTTTATGGATGACCATCGGATCGCTATTGCTGGGAGGCTGGGGTCTGACAGCAGTGATGCTACTACGCCGGGAAGGGGCGCTTCGCCGGCAGTTTGATGAGTTAATCGCTGAACACCAACAGGTTCTCCTGCAGGGACATGAGCAAGTGGCTGCCCAGCGCAGTATGGAAACGCGTATCGACTATATGCAGCAGTCGTTGGAACGGCTGAGCGCAGAGAAGGACAAGCTGGCGCAGCAGCTGAGCAATAGCGAGCGGCATAGCCAGGAGTGGCAGCGGCGTAGCGAGCGTCTCACCGCCTTGGCAGGCGAGCAGCAGCGCCAGCGCGAACAACTGCATAATGAGCGCCAGACGCTTGAAGGGCGACTTGAGCAATTACAGCAGCGTCATGAAGAGTTGAGGGTCGAGCATTCCACCTTGCAAACCACGCTGGCGCAGCGTCAGCAGCACTTTGATGAACAGCAGCAACTGCTCAAGGAAAGCCGGGAGCAATTGAAAATGGAGTTTGAGCAACTGGCCGGGCGTATTTTTGAGGCCAAGGGGCAGACCTTTACTAAAACCAGTCAGCAATCGCTGGATGCACTGCTCAAACCCTTCCGCGAGCAGATCGACCAGTTCCGCAGCAAGGTAGAAGATATTCACCACAAGGACACCCAACAGCAAGCGGCGCTGGCGCAGGAGTTATTGCAGCTGAAGCAGTTGAATCAACAAATTACTCAGGAAGCCCACGACTTGAGTACTGCGCTGCGCGGGCAGAAAAAGACCCAGGGTAACTGGGGTGAGCTGATTCTGGAGAACGTGCTGGAGCGCTCCGGGCTTCGCGCTGGGGTGGACTTCAAGCGGGAGGTCAGCATGCTCAGCAGTGAAGGCCAGCGCCAGCGCCCGGATGTGCTGGTTTATCTGCCCCAGGGCAAACATCTGATCATTGATGCCAAGGTATCGTTGAACGCCTACACCCGTTACATCAATAGCGAAGATGACGCTGAGCGGCAATTGGCATTGGCCGAGCATGTACATGCGTTCGGTCAGCGTATCCGCGAACTGTCCGACCGTAATTATTTCGACTTGCCGGGTCTGAATGCGCCGGAAATGGTGTTCATGTTTGTGCCCATCGAGTCAGCCTTCGTTGAGGCGCTCAAGGCGGATGAAAGTTTGTTCCAAAAGGCTATCGAGCAGAACGTGCTGGTAGCTACGCCTACCACGCTGTTGACCAGTCTGAATATCGTTCGCCAGTTATGGCGCTTCGAAGACCAGAACCGCCACACCGCCGAGTTGGCCGACCGGGCAGGTCGGATTCACGACAAACTGCGCACCTTCCTTGGCAGCATGGATGGCATCGGCAGTAGCCTGGAGCGCGCCAGTGAAGCCTATCAGCGCGCCTGCAGCCAACTGGTCAGTGGACGCGGCAATCTGGTCAAGCAGGTCAATGACTTCAAGGAATTGGGTGTCTCGGTCAAGTCGGAGCTGGGCGAGCAGTGGACTGATCGGGCCGAGTTGGAGCTCGGCCACGACGCGCAGGTAGATGCGCTGAAACTGGAATAACGGATAGCTGGAGGGGTGACCCGGCAGAATGCCGGGTACTTACAGGTGAAAGTCGCCGCTGGCTTCAGGCTGATATTCGATGTCGATGATTTTGAGTTTAAGAAGACGACCATTGGGGCCAGTCCAGTCGATGCTCTGGCCTTTTTTCAGACCCAGCAATGCAATACCCACCGGCGCGATCACAGAGATAGTGCCTTCTGCTCCGGCCTTGCTGGGATATACCAGAGTCAAGACCATTTCACGCCCAGTGGTTTCGTCGACGAAACGCACGCGGGAGTTCATGGTTATCACGTCCGGGCCAACGCGATTGTGGCTCACGACCTTGGCTCGCAGCATCTCGTTTTCGAGAGCTTCCAGCAGGTCGACCGGCCCATCAAAAGTATCCAGTACCTCTTCCAGGCGTTGAATATCCAGACGAGTGAGCACGATAGAGGGGGATTTGCTCATAGCGAACAGCATTGCTCCTTGTTAAAAACAATAAACGAAAAATTTAAAAAAACGATAAACGGAATGTACAACAGGAAGCCGACAGGACATCGGTATGGATAGACAGTACCAGAATGTAATCTTCTTGCAAGGTTTGGCTGTTGGTTTACTGCGCCGGCGCTGGAGCGCAATCAGGATATCGGCCATGACGTTGAGCTGGCGGTGCGTTTAGACTGTAGGGGTAAATCATGGGGGCTGAGCTATGCATGGAGTGAAACAGGTCGCGCTGTTTGTGCGGACGAACTTATGGATAGTGCCGCTGGCACTGTTGATCGGCTGGGGGCTGTTCCGTTTTCTTGATCCGGCGCCACCGCGCCATCTGGTGATGACCACCGGGGGCGAGAGTGGCGGCTATTATCAATTTGGTCTGGCACTCAAGGAACGTCTGGCCGAAGACGGTCTGACTTTGCAAGTGCTGAGCAGCGACGGTTCGGTGGATAACCTCCAGCGTTTGACAGATGGCAGCGGTGCGGTGCAGTTGGGCCTGATTCAGAGCGGCACCACCAGCCTGATCGAACCGCATCAACGGGAAGGATTGGAGTCGCTGGGCGCCATTTACCATGAGCCGTTGTGGCTATTTCAGCGCCGTGACGCGGGGATATCCCGGCTGACTGATCTGCTGGGTCGCAGGGTGTCCGTTGGCAGTGCCGGAAGCGGTACCTGGGCGGTTGTGCATAGCGTCTTCAGCCAATTGGGTGAGCAGACCGGTGAGGAAGATATTGCCAATGGTACCTGGCAGCGATTGTCTTCCAGTGCCTCAGCCAGCGCACTGCAGGCGGGGGAGCTGGATGCGTCGTTCTTCGTCCTGCCGGTGAATAACAAGGTGATATCGCGACTGTTGAACGACGCCGATATCGAAATGGTCAACCTGAGTCAGGTAGACGCGTTGGCAGCTCGCCTGCCTTTCCTTGAGCAGTTGAGCATTCCAGAAGGGCTGCTTGATTTACAACGGAACATTCCCCCACAACGTGTCGACTTGCTATCACCGGTCGCCACGCTGGTGATCAATGAAGATTTTCATCCGGCACTGGCGTCATTGATTTTGCGTGCCAGTACGGATGTTCTGCGCAACGGCAGCGTGCTGGATCCGCCGGGGCGGTTCCCATCGGCTGTACCCGCTGAGCTGCCGCTGAGTGCAGAGGCCAGCTACTATCACGAGCGCGGTGTTCCCTTCCTGCAACGCTATCTGCCATTCTGGATTGCTTCCATCGTGGATCGTTATGTAGTGCTGGTGATTCCCTTTATCGCCATCATGTTGCCTTTAGCCAAGAGCATGGGCCCGTTGTATGCGTGGCGCATGCGCGCCAGAGTCTATCGTTGGTATGCGCATCTGCGACGGGTAGATAGACTTATCCACGGCGGTACTGTCAATCAGGTGCTGGAGCAGGAAATAAGCGCGCTGTTGAAGCTGGAGGACGAACTGACTCAAGTGGACGTGCCGTTATCCTACGCTCACGAGTTGTACAGTCTGCACCTGCATGTCAGCTATATGATTAACCGGCTGGAACAGATGCGGCATACGGCGGTAAATAATGAAGTAGCGCCAGCTACCTTGTCATAGCAGCTACTGAAAGCTTCCCGGTCACAGTCCGGGCCATACGGTGTTGGTCGCGCAGAGGTGAACATGAAGGACATGTTGAAACATGCAATGGAAGCCATCAATCAGGTTCTGCTTGGCAAGCCGCATGCGGTAAAGCTGGCAGTCGCCTGCATTCTGGCGCGGGGGCATTTATTGATCGAGGATTTGCCCGGTATGGGCAAGACCACGTTATCCCAGGCGCTGGCCCGGGTAATGGGCTTGAGCTATCAACGCATCCAGTTCACCAGCGACCTGCTGCCAGGAGATATTCTCGGCACCTCGGTGTTTGATCGGGAATCCGGTGCTTTTGCGTTTCATCCCGGACCGATTTTTGCTGAGCTGGTACTGGCTGATGAGATCAACCGAGCCACGCCGAAAAGCCAGAGCGCGCTATTGGAGGCCATGGAGGAAGGCCAGGTAACCATTGATGGGGCTACCCGACCGTTGCCCGATCCCTTCTTCGTGATTGCTACACAGAATCCGGCATCCCAGGGTGGAACCTTTGCCTTGCCGGAATCCCAGTTGGATCGATTCCTGATGCGCCTGTCGCTGGGCTATCCAGCACTTGCGGCAGAGAAGTTGCTGCTGATGGGGGAGAGCGGCCGCTCACGACTGGACAAGTTGCAGCCGGTGCTTACCCGGCAACAGCTGATTGCCTTGCAGGGACTGGTGCCAAAGATAACGGCCAGTGAGGCGGCGGTGGATTACATCCTGCGGCTGGTCTCTCGCACCCGTGAAAGTCATCTCTGCGCCTGGGGATTATCGCCCAGGGCCAGCCTGGGCCTGCTGGCGGCGGCGCGGGCCTGGGCAATGCTGGAGAATCGCGCTTATGTGATCCCCGAGGACGTGCAAGCGGTACTGCCGGCGGTTGTCAGCCATCGACTCAGATCCAGCGATGATCCGACCGGGCATGGCGGCGGCGGATTGGCTCAGCGTCTGCTGAGCGAGGTGTCTGCGGTTTGATCAGCCGTCTGGCGGGGCAATCCAGTGGCCTGTTTGAGCGCTGGTTAAAAAAGCGTATCCCTGCCGCCAGCCAGTTGCGGCTGAATCATCGACGCATCTTTATCATGCCTGCCCGTGCCGGCATGGGGTTGTTGTTGTTGCTGGTGATCATGCTGATAGGCGCCATCAACTACCAGAACAGCTTGGTCTACGCGGTGGTGTTCACGCTGGGTGCATTGTTCTGGGTTGGCCTGCATCATACCTACCGCAATCTGGCCGGGCTTGAGCTGCATGCCACTGGCAGCCAGCCCGTGTTTGCCGGGGAAGAAGCGCAACTTGGCATGGCGCTGGTGTCAGAGCGCAAGGAGCATCAGGCCATCGTCATGCGTTGGCCGGGGATGCCTCCGCGCCAGGTCGACGTGGCGGCAGGCATGAACACGACCCTGGCACTTTATTACCCGACTCAACGGCGTGGCTGGTTAAGGCCGGGCCGGTTGCGGGTAGAAACCCGCTACCCGCTTGGCTGGTTCGTCGCCTGGAGCCTGGTGGATCTGGACTGGCAGGTACTGGTGTATCCCAAACCGCTCGACCTGCCGTTACCAGGTATGCACGGTACCGGTGAAGGGCAGGGTGATCAGCAAATGGTGGAAGGTGTGGACGACTTCCAGGGATTACGTGACTACCAACCGGGGGATTCGAAGAAGCGTCTGGATTGGCGTGCCTGGTCTCGGGGACAGGGCCTGCATAGCAAGATATTTGCTGATCCGCAGCATGATAGCCAGTGGTTGAGGTTGGAGCAGGCGCCCGGTCAAACTCTGGAGCTGCAGCTGGGCTGTATGGCCGGCTGGGTACTGAAGTTGGAGCGACGGCGTCAGCCCTACGGTCTGGAACTGCCCGGTGCGCGTATCCAGCCCGCAGTGGGTGAAGCGCATCAGAGTGCTTGTCTGCGCGCGCTGGCGTTGTACGGGATTACAGAATGATGGCTGCCCATGCACTGATCCCGCGCAATAGTCTGGTGTGGTTGTTGACCGCTCAGATTGTGGCGCTGATTCCTCATCTGCCACGTTTACCCCTATGGGTGGCGGCAGTCTGGCTCGGTTGCGCAGTGTGGCGCGTGCAGATTCAGCGCATGCACTGGAATTACCCCGGGTTGTTATTGCAGGTCGTAGTATTGGCTGCCGTTACCCTGGGCACTTATCTGGCGCAGGGCACACTGATAGGCCTGGACGCGGCGGTGATGATGCTGCTGCTGTTGTTCATGCTCAAATTGTTGGAAATGCGCAAACCCCGGGATGCGCTGGTGGTTATTTACCTCGGGTTGTTTATTGTCGCCACGGCGTTCCTGTTCAATCAGAGCATTGCGCTGGCGATTTTCCAGTGCTTCTCCTTGTTGATCCTGATCGCTGCGCTGGTCGGCCTGCAACAAACACCGGGGCGTAATGATCCGGTCCGGGCCATGCGCACGGCGGGCGTCATGCTGGCGCAGGCCGTGCCCTTGATGCTGGTACTGTTTGTCATGTTTCCGCGTGTTGGGCCATTATGGGCCGTCAACGCTCCGAGTTCCCAAGCGCGTACGGGGCTGGCGGAAAGCATGACTCCGGCGGACGTGGCCGATCTTGCTCGCTCTGGTGAGCTGGCCTTCCGTGCGGCCTTTGACGGCTCTCCGCCACCTCAGCACTTACTCTATTGGCGGGCGATGACCTTGCCGCGCTTTGATGGGCGCAGCTGGAGTCAATCACCGTTGAGTGCGGCTGGCGCGCCGAGTGTCTGGCAAGCTCAGGGCGAACCGGTGGACTACCAGATTGTAACCGGTGCCAGCCATCAGCCCTGGGTGTTCAGTTTGCGGGGGGCTACTACCGAGGATGACCGTCTACTGCTCAATCGTGATTTCATTCTGCAAGCCCGCCGGCCGCTCACCCAGAATATCGCCTACCACGCCACATCCTATCCCGACAGCCTGTTGGAGCCCGACGGGCTGGCGCCTTTACAGCAGCGAATCAATCTGCAGCTGCCCGAGGGGTTTGACCCGCGTAGCCGTGCGTTCGCCGCTGAGCTGCGTCGGGAGTACCAGCGCGATGCTGATCTGATCCAGGCGTTGCTGAGCCACTTCAATCAGCAACCCTTCCATTACACGCTACGCCCGCCGACCCTGGGGCGGCATAGTACGGATGAGTTTCTGTTCGATAGTCATCGTGGTTTCTGCGCGCACTATGCCGGAGCCATGACCTTTGTATTGCGCGCGGCGGGTATTCCGGCGCGGGTGGTAGCGGGTTACCAGGGCGGTGAGATCAACCTGCGCGGTAACCATGTGCTGGTACATCAGTTTGATGCTCATGCCTGGGTGGAAGCCTGGTTGCCGGGGCAGGGTTGGGTGTCCTTTGATCCGACCTTCCAGGTGGCTCCCGAGCGGATAGAAGAAGGCTTGCAGTTCGCACTGCGCGGGGAGGGGAGCTTTCTGGAAGATTCGCCGCTGTCGGCTGTGCGGTACCGCAATATCGGCTGGGTGAACAACGCGAGACTGTTCTGGGATGATGTGAACTATCAATGGCAGCTGCGGGTGCTGGGTTATCAGAGCGATCGGCAAATGGACTTCTTCCAACGCTGGCTGGGCACGGCAGACTGGCAGCGGATTGGACTGACTTCGTTGGGTGTATTGCTGCTGTGCATGTTGCCGATAGCCTGGTGGATACTGCGGCCAGCCTACCGCGCGGCCAATCGGCAACAGCGAGCTTGGCAGAAGCTCAACCGGCGTCTTGCGCGGCTGCAGCTACAAGTGCAGACGGGTGAGGGCCCGCGAGCCTGGCAACAGCGGCTGAGCACGGCTTTGCCTCGCCAGCGTTCGGAGATTGCGGCATTCTTTGACGCCTATGTGTTGCTTACCTACGCTACTGCACCGGATGAAGCCAGCAATCAGCATGTCCCCGCACTGGAGCAGCATCTGGCCGTGCTGTTGCGAGCCTTGCCGCGTCGCCGGCCACCACGGCCGACTCGTCTGGCAGGCTTGCCTGATGACGACCGGGAACGGTAATGTGAGCGGGCTCGTTTGCCCCGATTATCAAGGAGTTGAAATGCACTCATTCAATGCCACGCGTCCGCCGGGACTGGCGGTTGGCTTTGCCTTCGCAGGTCTGGTGCCCTTTGTTACCGGTGCGCTCAGCCTGTGGCTGACACCCGAAGCATGGCGCGAGTGGGTGATGGAAGAATACCTGGCGTTCGCCGCCGTGATATTGGCTTTCATGGGGGCGATTCACTGGGGGTTGGCCATGCGGGCCGAGGAGGGGAGTGAGCAGGCGCCCATGCAATTGGGGCTATCGGTGATCCCGCCGCTGCTGGGCTGGTTTGCCCTGAGCCTGCCGATCAACTTTGCTATTCCAGTGTTCTTCTTCGCCTTTGGTACCCTGTATTTCGCCGATATATGGGCGGTCAAACAGGGGTTGGCGCCGGCCTGGTACACCAGCCTGCGCCGGCCGATCAGCCTTGTCATCATTGGTTCGATGATTGTGGCCTGGGGCTCGACGCTGGTGTTGAGCTATTAGCAGCTGAAGTCAGCCCTCCTCAGCTTTTTTTGACGAACTCGGACTTCAGCTTCATCGCACCGATGCCGTCGATCTTGCAATCGATATCGTGATCGCCACCGACCAGACGAATGTTCTTCACTCGGGTGCCTACCTTGACCACGGATGAAGACCCCTTGATCTTCAGATCCTTGATCACGGTTACCGTATCGCCATCCTGCAGAACATTGCCATGGGCGTCCTTGATGACAGGCTCGTCGGAAGTCGTCTCACCGGTGCCGTCCTTTGACCATTCATGGGCGCACTCGGGGCAGACATACTGCACGCCATCTTCATAAGTGTATTCCGAACCGCACGACGGACAGGGGGGCAATGCGCTCATGATAAACCTCGAAAAATCCATGCTCACCAGACAGGGTGAGGGGCTGATTGGCAGGGCCGCGACCATAGCATGCAGGGGCTGTTGTGTCCATGTGACAGTCCGGGCCGCGCCGGTACGAGCCGCAGTTGGTCGGGTAGTGTTGGCTGGCGGGTTGATAATAATTCTTTAGAGCTCTAATCTTGTTTGCCATCGCGATGGCTGCAAGAGTTGGTATTTCTTTACATCGGGGATGAATATGAAAATACCGCCTGAGAATGGGGCAGTACTGTTGGAGATTCAAGTCATGTTCAATCACCTGAACGACACTCTGGGCTTCTATATGTTGTGTAAAGCCCATTTTACTGGATTGCTCCACGTATAAAGGCTACATGTAGTCCCCTCAGAATTACTCGCTTCGATCATTGTCTGACGCTATGTCTGGTGGCGCTGACCAGCTCCCCGGCATAGCTTTTCTGTTCATTCTGCAGAACAACACCTGTCCGGTCTTCGGAGGGTATTGCTTCGTATGCAAAATAGTTTTGAGGCCATCCGGTGAATTCAGAACTGTTCCAATTTTCCACTTCAACGGTCTTGCTACTGTTGGTTGCGTTCTACGGCGGTACTTACCTGTTGTCCCGCCGCATCAAACCCAGTGCCAATGACGCCGATGGCTTCATGGTGGCGAACCAGCGCATCGGCTTTGGTATGGGCGCTGCCAGCATGACCGCAACCTAGGTCTGGGCAGCGTCCTTCTATGCGGCGGCAACCTCCGGTTTTACCTATGGTGTGTCCGGCCCGCTGCATTACGGCTTCTGGGGTGCCTTGATGATTCTGTTCATTTATCCCTTCGGCCGACGCTTTCGTGAGCTCGCTCCCAATGCACATACACTGGGCGAAGTCATTCATGCCCGTCATGGCGCTTCCAGTCAGCTTATTCTGGCGTTCTCCAACCTGCTGGGCAGTATCATCAGTCTGATGGTCAACCTACTGCGGCAGGGGCGCTGGTATCGGTATTGTCGCCTTTGTCGTTCCACGCGGGCATTGTGATCGCAGGGCTGGGCGTGCTGAGTTACACCTTGTATTCCGGTTTCCGCGCCTCGGTCTTTACTGACTTTGGGCAGTTGATGGCAATGATGGCTATTGCCGTAGTCATCATTCCTGCCGTGCTGTTCTCCATGGGCGGGCCTTCGGTCATGGTGGCCAACCTCTCCAATCTGACCAGTGAGCAGGCCAGTCTGTTTTCCGGGCAAGCCTTCCTACACCAGGGTGCGCCCTATTTCGTCGCCGTTCTGGCTTATGCGATTGGTAATCAGACCATCTCCCAGCGGCTATTTGCGGTGGACGAGTCGCACATCAAGCCGACATTCATCACCGCGACCGTCAGTTACGGGGCGATTGTTATCGGCCTGGGGATGATCGGGCTGATGGCCCTGACCATGGGCGTGCAACCGCTGGACGGCAACATGAACAACCTGATTCCGCAGATGGTGTCCAGCTACCTGCCGCCCTTCTTTATCGGGCTGTTCTTTATTCTGGTCATTGGGTCGCTATCGTCTACGGCGGACTCGGATCTGTCGGCTCTGTCAGCGATCATGATGGCCGATGTGTACGGCAAGAACATCGCCAGAAACCGAACTGATCCGCGCAAGATGCTGATCATCGGCCGCATGACCATGATCATTGCTACGGTACTGGGCATGGTTCTCGCCAGCCTGGCATTCGATATCCTGGTCATGCTGGTATTTGTTGGCGCACTCTGGGGAGCCATTGTGTTCCCGGTTATCGCCAGCTGTTTCTGGGATCGAGTAACCAACGCGGCCTTCCCCTGGGCGGTGGTTGTGGCGTTGCTGGTATTCAGCGTGGTGCGCTTTGAGCTGCTCCCCATGACCGGTCTGCTGGCGATCTCGATGGAGTTGATGGCGTCGGTTGGTGCCGGCGTAGTGGCGGGTTTGATGGTCTTCGGTTTTCTTGGCAAGCGGCTGGATATGTTGGCCTTCTTTATCGCCACAGTGGTTATCGGCTGGCTGGGGCTGGGCAGTCTGCGCGAGTTCACTGTGCTGCTCTCATCATTGACCGCCTATGGGGTCAGCACCCTGGTGTGTGTCGCCATCAGTCTTGCCAGCCATCAGCGGTTTGACTTTGACACCATTCAACAGCGCGTTGGTGATTACAACAAGCCGGACTACGAGCAGCCGCCGAAGACAACCGTGACAGCCCACTAAGATGACGCCGACTGGGCTGTGCCCTGGTCGGTGTGTTGAACAGGATAATTACCATGCAAACATTCATCTACGGCGCTTATATCCTGATCTGGCCGCTGATTACCCTCGGCATGCTTGGCCTGATTGCCTACGCGGTATTACGCGATTTCCGTGACGCCAAGCGTAACGATACCGATATGGTTTGAATCAGCCTGCCGCAGGGGTGCCTTCCGGTTCCCCTGTGGGTTTGAGTGCTGCAGTGGCGTCCTGTCGCAGATTGCCGGCCAACTCCTGAGCCAGGTGCAGACGACGCAGTATCCAGGGCTTCAGGTCGTAGACGAAGGGGTCGTTGAACTCCTCTTGGTTGCCCCATTCCACCCGGGTAAATAGCGGGCCCTGCGTGGTTGAGCCACCATCCTTCAAGGTTCGTTTTATCTCATCAGCCGTGGCCTGCAGGGCGCCCTGTATATCACTCTGATCCTCGTTTCGACGCATTACCAGCATGGTCTTTACCGTGGTCAGTTGAGCCAACAATTGGTAGCCGTGGCTAAGCAGACTTTCAAGCGGCTCCAGCGCGGGTCGCACCGCCCGCGGTTCGGCTAATGAGCGCCGGGTAGCCTGCACCAGCGCGGACAGGCTGTCATAGGCCTCCTTGCGGGCTAGTCGCCACTCCAGCTCGGGTTCATCATCCACCGCCTTGAACTGGCCGAGGCTCAGGGCAATCTGTGCATGTCTGGCTTGCGCTTGCAGGGCCCGGTTAACCAGCGACGGTATCTGGCTGCGCTCCCATGACGGCAATACATAGCTGAATGCCCAGGCTAGACCAACGCCAATAAGGGTATCGGCAATGCGTTCCAGTGCGTTGAATATTGGCGCATCGACCGCGCTGATCAGGTGCGCTTGCACCAGACTCAACACCGTGGCGGCGACCGCTGTGACGAGGTAGCGTTTGATGGCGAATGAGTGGGAAACCGCCTGGGCGATGGGCACGATGACCAGCAGTACCAGCGTAGGCGCCTGGGTGGAAAGTATCGCGCCGGCCAACACGCAACCGAGAATGGTGCCGCCCACCCGGCTGTTACGCCGCTCCAGTGTCTGCGACAGACTCCCGCGCAGTACCACGATGATGGTCACCAGAATCCAGTAGCCATGGGTGGCCCAGGGCAAGGTCAGCGATACCAGGTAGCCGGTGCCGATAGCCAGGGCGGCACGCATGGCATGACGCAGCGGCGGCGCATCCCAACGCCAGAGTACCGCCAGCGGTCGCAGCGACCAGCTGGTCGGGCTGACAAAAAGCTTCCAAGCGGTGCGTACAGCCGCCAGATCTGGCTCTACCTTGCCTCTGGCCAGCCGGTTGATACGCAATATCTCGTCATTGATATTGCCCACTCGATTGGTCAACCCGCGCAGCAGGGTGGTCAGCGAGGGCGTATCGATGAACTGCTCTCTGGCAATGATTTGGGGCAGGCGATTCAGCGCGGCCAACTCAGGGCGCAGATCAGCCAGCGGAGCAGGTTGCCTGCCGAGTAACAGAGCATCGGCATGACGATCCAGCTCATTGGCCATCTGATCGATCACCTTGCGCATTTCAGTCAGTACTGACGCAGATTCGGGGCTGGATTTAACCAGATCCAGATCCAGTTCGCTGGCCAGCAGGTGATCGCGTATTTCAAGAATATTGATCAATATGGCCGCACGGCGCTGGCGGCGCGCCGTGCGGGGCGACTCCAATAGCAGGTCGCGGGCGGCTTGCAGTTGTTCTGCCAATAGCGCCTGCTGTTGCATCAGATCCGCAGCCAGAGGCGTAACGGTGGAGGGGTCAAAGCGATCGGCTTGAATGCGCATCAGACGGCTCAATGACAACATGGATTGAGCCAGCAATTGCGCGCGGTAACGGCTATTGAGCAGAGCGTTTGATGCCGTGGCGTAGACCACATAGCTCAGCGCGCCGGTGGCAAAGTACAAACAAGTGGTCAGTAGTCTGCCATCGCTGAGGTGTTGCGGTACCGCCATGGAAAAGGTCATGGCGAACATGATGGAGATCACCACCGGAAGTCCGCGTTGGCCCCAGGCTCCCGCAAGGAATGCAAGAAAAGTCGCCGGTACCAGCAGCATGCCAAGGTATAACGGCTGATCGTGCAGTATCTGCACCCCGGCAAACAGCGGAAGCCCGATGACAACGGCGGGCAGTAACGAGGCGAACTTGCCACGTCGCGGCATGGCATTGTCGGGCGGCACGCAGATAATCGCGCCTACGGCCATGACCGAGGCGGCGAACTGGCCCAGCAATAGCCATGCGGTGCCGGATATCAGCATCACCCCCAGCCCCGCTGATATCCCCGTGGTCACGTAGGAACTCAGCAATATCCGCAACCCACTCTTCAGCCGCCCGCTCATCTTGAACCCCATCTTTGCACCAACCCATAGCATAGACGGGGCGCAGGAGCAGTGAGGCACAGCGAACCGAAACGTTATTATTTCTGCTGAAAAAATGCCGGGTTGGCGCGAAGGCTTCTGGCGGCATTTTCTGCATCCCATGCCGCGGGATGAGAGCCGGACGACAGTGGGTTAGCCATTCGTCGGAGGCTATGAGCGGCGGCCTGAGGATACGTCTTCAGTATTGTCACCCTGGCCTGGCGCCGCCCCGAGATGATAGCGCCCGCTGTTGGTGCACAGAATCCAGCTGCTGAATGGCCTCGCCAACAGCCGGTACTGTCAGCGCACCACCGGTTACCGGTGTCAGTGGCTGGAGCGCTACGGTTAACGCTCTGGAACAGCTGAGCAGACGGTGCTTCCATTGCTTCGACAACCCGTTGGGCCGAGGTCGTCGTGATCAGTAACCGGGAGATGCGGACATGCAGGCGGATTCACCACCAGGGCCCGGTGCGGAAGGTGGCTCCGACCACGACAAAGGCCACAGCCAGCAGCGTGATCAACCGAATGCGCAAGGCCATGCGCGGTAAGGTAGCGGCGGACAAGTCAGGAATGATCCGCAAACGCGCATCCATGGCCACCGCCAGCGTCAACGCCAGCAGGCTCAGTTTCATCTGAATCAACCGCACGCTGAAGCTATCACCGGAGAACCAGTCAACTACATTCGGTACCCGAATATGGGCCAGCCACAGGCCGGATATGATCTGGATAACCAGCGCGGACATGCCCCACTTTTCGTAAGCAGATTCAAATGCTTGCAGATCAGCCACTGCGCGGTCGCGAAGAATGCGCGGGAGCAGGGCAAGGGCCAGCACCAGATGCCCGCCCGTCCAGACCGTCGCCGCCAGAATATGGATAACCAGAACATACTTGTACATCGTGCGTTTCCTTATTCAGTGGCTGGCAGATTGGCGTTGACGGGCGTGGTCATTTCACTCTGCTTACGGCTCTGCGGGGAGAAGTCATTTTCCAGAAACACCTCGCTGAGAATGCCTTGCTCGATAAAGTTGCGTTCACCCACCTTGACCGGCAACCGAACAGTCAAATGAATTTCCCCGGCAACCGGCATCTGCAGGGTAACGCGTGGTTCCACCGTAGGCATAGTCAGACCCCGTTGGTTACCGATCTTGCTCATGTAGCGACGCACCAGTTCGAGATAGGGCTCGCAATGTCGGTTAGCGGATGCCAGTAAAGCGGCCTGGGCCGCCTGCCAATTATCTTCACGTTTGAAGGGTACGGTGAATACATGGAAATCGTAGTGGGTAGTAAAGCTCTCGTTTACTACGGGCTCGGAGACGAACAGCGCGTTGGGGATAACGATTCGGCGCCCGGTGCGCTGATGCATGTGTTTACCAGGGCCTACCTCGAGAATGGTAGTTGCCAACAGGGTCTGATCAATCACGTCGCCGCGAAGATCCTTGATCTGGATACGATCACCCAGCACAAAGGAGCGCGAGCCGCTTTTCAGTATGGAACCGGTGAAACACATGATCAGCTCTTTGGTGGCCACCACAAAGGCCACCGCAATGGCGACGATGGACAGTGCCAGAGTACGCAGCTCCTCGCCCCATATCATCACCAGACCCAGCAGCATCAATAACAGAAAACCGTTGCGTGAGTTGATCAGCCATTTGCCTCGCAGCTCCGGTGATTGCACGGTGCGCTGAATGAAACGTGCTGCCAAAGCGCGCAGAATCATGACAGTGACAATCAATATCACTGAGCTGGCTATCAGGCTGAGCACAGCGTCAGAAATGACGAAATTTTCCGGTAGCCAATCCATACCTGAGAACATGTTATACCCCTATGAACAATCAGTTGCAGATGATCTGCTGTCACCGGGCCGGCGTCAATCATCAGCCGGGCGCATGGGAAATCGTTGGGATGAATCGGGGGTGCGCGATGGTCTGTCAGCGGCGTTGATTGAAGTTTAAATACAAAGGCCATTAAGGAATCACTGATCAATTCATCTTTGTGCGGTCAACGCGTTCAGAAACGTGC
>CAYYUQ010000034.1:0-8522 GCA_964474945.1 uncultured Halopseudomonas sp.
GACCCCGGCCCTTCTCCACGCGGTGTCGTACCAGATGAGATAGACGCTAGCGAGTCTGCATATATCAGCCAACTTCTCAAACTATACGAAGAAAAAGGCCCAGGGGCTTTTCCTGATGCAACAGCGGCATTGGGCAGCTTGGAGTACGGCCCACATCTTCGTGATCAGCGGACTCGTTTCTTCGATTCAGTGGCATTTGATAGGTTTTATCGTGACTCTACCCCTGAAGACTATTTGCCAAATTTTAAAGAGGAAATTTATCACGGCGTGGTCGAGGCCCATGATGATGATCATACAAATGGGCTGGCGAGGCTACGGAAAGTGATGCAGCAAGCCGCTGTTCTGCAATTATCCGGCATACTTGGAAAGCACGCGAGCCCCCAGGTCAAACAAGGAACCTGTCACCAGTTTGCAAATGACGGGCGTTTGCCGTGGCATCGTTAGAGGACAGCGCTTTGGAAAAGCATCCGTTCAATAGTACCCTTGAAACCGGAATTCGGGCCTTGGTAGTGCTTGAGGCGTTTTATCCACGTCACTGCGATTTAATGGAAATGACGTGGTTTGATCATTTGGTTGTGCATACTAGTGACATTGGGGAACAGGATGTGCCAAAAAGTCTTCACCCCGATCTACCTAATCGCACGGGGGAGCTTCTCGTTCGTCGGCAGTTGGTAGAGAGAAGCTTGCGTATGATGCAACAAATGCACCTCGTCGAAGTTTTTGAAACAGATGCTGGAATAGAGTTTTGTGCTAGTGAGGAAGCACCAAGCTACGTCGGGCTTCTCCAATCGCCTTACTCTCGCGCATTAAAACATCGAGCACGTTGGATGGCAGATCGCTTTGCTCAACATGAGAGTGCCGAAATTCGAGACCTAATTGAAGATCGGATTGGACGCTGGACTGCAGAATTTAGGGCAGATGATACGACATCAGGGGGGGCTGTATGAAAGGCATCTTGCTGCGCCACCTCGTTTTCACCGGCCCGAATATAGAGCCTGCCGAACTTGAGTTTGATGAAGGGCTCAATATCATTTATGGCGCCTCGAACACTGGAAAGTCCTTCGCCTCGAAAGCTCTATTGTTCATGCTCGGTGTTTCCAAGAGTCTGCCTGAAATCGAAGAAATTGCTGCTTATAACTCGGTTTGGCTAGCCCTGACACTGCCTGATAATCGCGACGTTACACTTTACCGCTCCACGCGAGGCGGCCAGTTTAAACTCTATGAGGGGTTGTTAAAAAGGGGCGATAACAAAGACGGTTTAGAACTGCGCCAGCAGCACGACTCAAAGCGTACTGACACCGTTTCACACCTATTGTTAGAGGCGATGGGGTTTGCTGGAACAAAAATCGTCCGGGACGGTAACTGCAAGAAAGACAACTTGTCCATTTACCTCTTGTCTCCCTATGTTGTAGTGTCTGAGCAAGACATTATCGCCGAGAAAAGTCCTGTCTTTACCTCGGGATCACCCTCCCAGCGTACCTTCGAGCAGAATCTGTTCAAGTTCCTACTGACCGGTGTTGACGACGCCGATGCTGTGACAGTTCAGAAACCCTCAGAACGCAAAGTAGCTAAAGCGGCAAAAATTGAACTGGTCGATGAAATGATCGCTCAGCTTGATGCGGAGCTTGGTGAAAATCCGCCGGATGAAAGGGAGACCGAGGAACAGCTTGAGCGGCTAGACCAGAGTGCTGGCGACCTCATCACTCGACTACAGGATGCTCAGGCAAGCCTGGATAATCTCATCAGCGAGAGGCGAAAAGCCCTAGAGCGCTGCGACGAGTTATTGGAACGGACAGGAGAGCTTGGATTAACGATCGAGCGTTTTACTAAGTTACAGGCAGTCTACAATTCAGACCTGCAACGTCTACAATCAATCGAGGAAGGTGGCTTCGTGCTTGTGACGATGACCGACCTGGATTGTCCGGTCTGTGGGGCTCCGTCTGAGGCCCAAAAACATAATCATGCTGCGGAAGAGATCGCGATGGCGCATAAAGCTGCTGTTGCTGAAGCCCGCAAGATTGAGCGTGAGCAACGTGAATTGATCCAAACTATAGCTTCTCTTGAGGCCGAAGCTGGAGGGCTGCGCAGGACTATTGATCTGGGAAAAAAGGAAGCTGATAGGCTTGATGATGAAATCGAGAAAGCACGCCCACATGAAGCTTCTCTACGAGAGAACTATGAGGTATACGTTGCGAAGCGATCTGAAATTATCAAAGCTCTAGACATCTTTAGGCGCCGTTCCAAACTATCTATCCGGAGAGCTGAAATCCAGGATGAACCAACTAGGCGTAGTAAGGGCGATACGCCGTCAGTTGGTCCCGACTCCACTACACTGTTCAAGTTTGGGGAGATAGTGAAGTCGATACTAATCGAATGGCGCTTCCCAGATGCAGATAAGGTGCAGTTTGACGCAGAGGCTATGGATATCACCGTTGCCGGAAAGCTCCGCTCTGCTAATGGCAAGGGCGTTAGAGCAATCCTTCATGCCGCTTTTAACGTAGCTATAGTTGTTTTCTGTATCGAGAATAAACTTCCATATCCGGGTTTTCTCGTTCTTGATACTCCATTGCTCACTTATCGTGAGCCAATGACCTCGCGGCACGGTGAATTGTCAGATGATGAGAGGGAACTCAAAAAAACAAGTCTTGCTGAGCACTTTTACAAGCACCTTGCTAGTCTAAGGGACAAGGTACAGTTTATCGTAATCGAAAACTCTGATCCGCCGACCACCATCCAAGATCAAGCACAGATTGAGATATTTAGTGGCCTTGAAGGCAATGGACGTTTTGGTCTGTTGGAAAGACATGTATGACTGGTTCGTAGTTACAAACCGCATTCATCCATGTGGTTATGCGGACACCAACGATTCGTACCTTGGGTTTTGAGTACCTGTTGATGATGAGCGGGGTTTGTCGGTATCTATGCTGGTTTACGACCTGGCTTCCTACCGCGAAGCTCCTATGTGGCTCCCAGCCACTTGAGCGTAGTTTCGCGAGATAGCCCGACGTTGAGCTAACTCCCCGCTCCATTTACGATTTTTTCTCCTTGGCGATCTTCCTTGCGACTTGACATTGCCCATTTTTTATTGCTGACGCGTTGTTACTTCGCGCCGAACGGCTGCGGCCGTGGGGTGTCGTTGGTCGACGGCGGCAGGATCGGCATGGTCAGTTCAGGCTGATCACCGGTCAGGGTTTTCAGGAACGCGACCACGTTAGAGATTTCTTCGTCGTTCAGTTCGCGGCCCAGTTGCAAGCGCGCCATGACGTCAACGGCCTTTTCCAGCTCCCAGTAGGCGCCGTCGTGGAAGTAGGGGTAGGTCAGTTCGACGTTACGCAGTGTCGGCACTTTGAAGTTGAAACGGTCTGCGTCTTTACCGGTCACGGCCGCACGGCCTTCAGCCGGGTTGGTAGTCTGGTAGGGTTCGACCACGCCCATGCGCTGAAACGAGGTGCCGCCGGCCGCCGGGCCGTTGTGGCAGGCTACGCAGCCAATGGATTTGAATGTGTTGTAGCCGGCCAGTTCCTGCTCGGTGATGGCGCTGTCGTCACCCTTGAGCCACAGGTCAAAGCGCGAGTTCGGCGTAACCAGGGTTTCTTCGAATACCGCGATGGCATCGGTGATGTTGTCGATAGTCACGTCAGCACTGCCGTAGACCTTGGCGAACTCTTCGCGGTACTGCGGGATAGAGTTGATCACGTCAATGGCCAGCAAGTGGCTGGAAGCCATTTCCATCGGGTTGGCGATAGGTCCACCGGCCTGTTCTTGCAGGTTGGCTGCGCGACCATCCCAGAACTGGGCAACGGCCAGGCTGGAGTTCAGTACGGTTGGCGAGTTGATCGGACCTTCCTGCCAGTTGTGACCAATGGAGGTCGGCAGGTTGTCGCTGCCGCCCGTGGACAGGTTGTGACAGGAGTTACAGGAAATGAATCCGGACATCGACAGGCGCGGCTCGAACCACAGCTTCTTGCCCAGTTCTACCTTGGCCGGGTCGGTTACGACCGCAGGTTCGATGGGCTTGATCAGTTCGCTGGCGAGGCGATCTGCGTAAACGTGGGAGCTGAGGCCAATACCTGCGGCAACAGCGAGACAAAGTAGTTTTTTCATAGGGTTACAGCTCCTTGCATGCTTCATCAGGCATGGTCTTTGATTAACTATACATTAATAATAGTATCCCAATGACATGACAAACTTATTTTGATCTGCATCAAGGTATGATTTCGACGCGGGTACCATCGGGTATCAGGCGCCAGAGTTCCTGCATGCTGGCATTGTCGAGGGCAATGCAGCCATTGGTCCAGTCCAGCCCCTGGAAAAACCAGTCCGGATACTCTTCGTCCACCGGGGTACCGTGGATCATGATCATGCCGCCCGGATCAACACCGCGTTTCCAGGCTTCGGCGCGATCCTTGAGGTTCGGATAATCCAGGTGCAGGCTGAGGTTGTAATTGGGGCTGTGATGCCGCCAATCGATATGGTAGATGCCTTCCGGAGTACGGTTATCGCCCTTGTGCTGTTTATGCCCAACGGGCTGGCGTCCCAGTGCAATGCGGTAACTGCGAATGACCTGGCCATCGCTGATCACGTCGAGCTTTCGATCCTGCTTGTGTACCAGTAGCTGATCAATGACGGGTGAGCCTGCCAGGCCGATCAGAGCCCAGCATCCCAGTATCAGCGTGAGCAGCCAGCGAATCATGCGTTGGAACCACCGGAGCGTCGCTTTGGCGGCCATGTGATGTCGGCCATACGTACCGGAAACTGCTGGTCGGGGTAATCGAGATAATACTGCTTCAGCGTTTTGCCAATGGTGGGGAAGGCCAGTTGATCCCAGGGAATCTCCGCTTCGCTGAATAGTCGTACTTCCAGGCTTTCATCGCCGGGAGCAAAGTCAGGCTCGGCCAGTTGCCCACGAAAGAACATGTAAACCTGGTTGATATGCGGCAGATTGAACAGCATATACAGTTGTTGTTCCGCCACCCTGGCCCGCGCTTCTTCCCAGGTTTCTCGTAACGCCGCCTGTTCGGTGGTTTCGCCGTTTTCCATGAAGCCCGCCGGCAGCGTCCAGAACCCCCGGCGTGGCTCGATGGCGCGGCGACACAGCAGCACATAGCGTTGTTCAGTCACCAGGCAACCAGCGACGATACGCGGGTTCTCATAGTGGATGTGCTGGCAGTGATCGCAAACATGTCGTGGACGGCTATCGCCCTGGGGGACGCGTTCAGTGACAGCCTGGCCGCATTGGCTACAGAACTTCATGTAAGTGCTCTCGGCAAGTGGGTTGGTGGCTCATGAATTGGCTTGTTTGTATCTTGCGGTGCAATGAGCGGATGGTAAAGGGATGTCTACAACAGGCGTCATGGTGACATATTCATTTAGTATAGAGATGGTGGCCCGGCAATGATGATCATGCCATGATTGAGAAAAAGTTCGAGGTAGGTTGCATGCTGGACAAGGTACGCTCGCGGGTTCCCGGGTATCAGCCGCGGCTGGTTGATGCGGCCGGGTTACCGGAAGCCGGGGTTCTGGTTCCGGTAACCCGTATTGATGACAAGCCAGAAATCATTCTTACTCTGCGCTCCAATAATTTATCCACTCACTCGGGCGAGGTGGCGCTACCGGGCGGTCGACGGGATCCGGGCGATATTGACCTCGCCTACACCGCGCTGCGTGAAGCACACGAGGAAATCGGCCTGCTGCCCGACCTGGTGGAGGTGGTTGGCCCGTTGGGCACATTGGTATCGCGCTTCGGCATCAAGGTTACGCCCTATGTCGGCATCGTGCCGGATGTGTTTGACCTGCGCCCAAACGAGCACGAGATTCAGGAAGTATTCCGCGTGCCGGTGAGCTATTTCCTTGAGGATAATCGGGAAATGACGCACCGCATCGACTATGAGGGGCGCAGTTGGTATGTGCCCAGCTACCGCTATGAGGGATTCCGCATCTGGGGTCTGACCGCCTTGATTCTGGTTGACCTGATGAACGTGGCATTTGATGCGCGTATTCCCTTACAAACCCCGCCAGACGGCAAGATCAAACGCTGAATGGAACAAAATGGAACAATCAGGAGTCGGGATGAAGTACAGATTGGGCGAATACCGTGTAGAAACGGCTGAAGGAACCTGGATCGCGGATAATGCCATCGTGATTGGCAAGGTGCGTCTGGAAAGGAATGCCAGCGTATGGTTCAACGCGGTCTTGCGCGGTGATAACGAACTGATTCTTATTGGTGAAAACAGCAACGTACAGGACGGCGCCATCATGCACACCGACCCGGGTGCGCCGCTGACGCTGGGCAAGAACGTCACTGTGGGCCACAAGGCCATGTTGCATGGCTGCACCGTTGGCGATAACAGCCTGATCGGTATCAATGCCGTGGTACTCAATGGCGCGAAGATCGGCCGCAATTGCATTATTGGCGCCAACGCGCTGATTTCTGAAGGCAAGGAAATCCCCGATGGCTCGCTGGTCATGGGTTCGCCGGGCAAGGTAGTGCGTCAGTTGACCGAGCAGCAGCAACAGGCGATCGCAGCCGGCGCTGCACATTATGTGCACAACGCCCAACGCTACCAGCGCGATCTGCATCCGCAGGACGACTGATGAACACGGAGCCGCCGGTCGCTTCCCCCTGCGTTCATATCTGCAGCCTGGATGACAATGACATCTGTATTGGCTGTCAGCGCAGCGGTGCCGAAATCACTGACTGGGGACGCGCCAGTAATGAGCGACGCCGGGAGATCCTGCGTCTGTGTGAGAGCCGCGCTCGTGCTAGCG
This sequence comes from uncultured Halopseudomonas sp., assembly GCA_964474945.1. Lineage (GTDB taxonomy): Bacteria > Pseudomonadota > Gammaproteobacteria > Pseudomonadales > Pseudomonadaceae > Halopseudomonas. The sequence continues at coordinate 6,769 of CAYYUQ010000034.1, forward strand.
GTGCGTGGATGAATATCGGAACAGTAAAAGGATAGTTGGCATGCCCCGTATTGGAACGCCTTTGACCGGGAATGCTACCCGAGTACTGCTGCTTGGCTCGGGCGAGCTGGGCAAGGAAGTAACCATTGAACTGCAACGGCTGGGCTGCGAAGTCATCGCCGTGGATCGTTACGCCAACGCGCCGGCGATGCAGGTCGCGCACCGCAGTCATGTGATCAACATGCTCGATGCTGCTGCACTGCGCGACGTGATCGAAGCGGAGCAGCCGGCTTATATCGTGCCGGAGATCGAAGCCATCGCCACCGCCGCGCTGGTTGAGCTGGAAGTGGAAGGGTACACCATTATTCCCACCGCGCGCGCGGTACGTCTGACCATGGATCGGGAAGGCATTCGCCGCCTGGCCAGTGAAGAGCTGCAATTACCAACCTCGCCGTATCGATTTGCGGATGGGCATGCTGATTATCTGGCCGCAGTTCAGGAAATCGGACTGCCCTGTGTGGTCAAGCCGGTGATGAGCTCCTCCGGCAAGGGGCAGAGCCTGCTGCGCAGCGAGACTGATATCGAGCCAGCCTGGGAATATGCCCAGTCCGGTGGTCGTGCCGGAGTGGGGCGGGTGATCGTCGAGGGCTTTGTCGACTTTGATTACGAGATCACCCTGTTGACCGTGCGTCACAGCAGCGGCACCCATTTCTGCGCGCCGATTGGGCACCGCCAGGAAAGCGGAGACTACCGGGAGTCCTGGCAGCCGCAGCAAATGAGTGAGAGAGCGCTGGCGCAGGCGCAGGATGTGGCGCGGCGGATCACCGATGCTTTGGGTGGCCGCGGCGTGTTCGGCGTGGAGTTGTTCGTCAAGGGCGAGCAGGTCTGGTTCAACGAGGTATCGCCACGCCCGCACGATACCGGTCTGGTAACCCTGATTTCGCAGGAGTTGTCCGAGTTTGCTCTGCATGCCAGGGCCATCCTCGGTCTGCCAATTCCTCAGATCCGCCAGTTCGGGCCCTCCGCCTCGGCGGTAATCATGGCGGATGGCCGCTCTGCAGCGGTCAGTTACGGCAACCTGCAACAGGCCCTGAGCGAGCCGGATACGCAGCTACGGCTGTTTGGCAAGCCAGGCGTCGATGGCCTGCGGCGCATGGGCGTAGCGCTGGCGAGAGATGACAGCACCGACCTGGCCCGCGCCAGAGCGCTGCGTGCAGCGCAGGCGGTCAAGGTCGAGCTCTAAGTCGTAGTTTCAGGCCCAGCCCTCCCAACACAGCACCCTGGGAGGTTCGAGCACCAGCTCCCTGGGAGGTTCGAGCACCAGCTCGTACCGGGGGGTGGCGGATACTTCGCTCATCGAGCTGGTGCTCGACGTTCCCGGGGCACAGAACCCTGGGAGGTTCGAGCACTGGCTTCCTGGGAGGTTCGAGCACCAGCTCGTACCGGGGTTGGCGGCACTGTACTCATCGAGCTGGTGCTCGACGTTCCCGGGGCACAGAAGCCTGGGAGGTTCGAGCACCAGCTCGTACCGGGGTTGGCGGCATCGTACTCATCGAGCTGGTGCTCGACGTTTCCGGGGCCCGGAAGCCTGGGAGGTTCGAGCACCAGCTCGTACCGGGGTTGGCGGCATCGTACCCATCGAGCTGGTGCTCGACGTTCCCGGGGCGCAGAAGCCTGGGAGGTTCGAGTACCAGCTCGTACCGGGATTGGCGGCATCGTACTCATCGAGCTGGTGCTCGACGTTTCCGGGGCACAGAAGCCTGGGAGGTTCGAGC
>CAYYUQ010000034.1:8622-31974 GCA_964474945.1 uncultured Halopseudomonas sp.
TTCCGGGGCACAGAAGCCTGGGAGGTTCGAGCACCAGCTCGTACCGGGGTTGGCGACACTGTGCTCATCGAGCTGGTGCTCGACGTTTCCGGGGCACAGAAGCCTGGGAGGTTCGAGCACCAGCTCGTACCGGGGTTGGCGGCACTGTACTCATCGAGCTGGTGCTCGACGTTCCCAGAGTCCAGAGCCCGGAGCCTTGGGCCCGTCAGGCGTTCGGTGTGTTGTGTGCTTGCCCGTCGATCTGCCAGATGCGCACACTCTTGACCATGTTGTCCTTGATTTGCAGGATATCCATCCGGTAGTCGCCGATACTCAGGCCGACACTGCTGTCCGGAATATTCTCCAGCCGCTCAGTAATCAAGCCATTGAGGGTCTTCGGGCCATTTTCCGGTAGCTTCCAATGCAATTGACGATTGATCTCGCGCAGCGCAACGCTGCCATCAATCAGGAAGGTGCCATTCGCTTGCGGGTGGATGTCGTGGTTGGGCGGCAGCAGGTCGGTTGTAAACTCGCCAACGATCTCTTCCAGAATATCCTCAAGGGTGATCAGTCCGATCACATCGCCGTACTCATCCACAACGAAACCGATGCGCCGCTTACGTTGCTGGAAGTTCAGCAACTGGGTATGCAGTGGGGTGTTTTCAGGAATGAAGTAGGGCTCCTTGCAGGCCTCGATGAGGCTGTCCTTGGTCAGCTCGTTGCGGCTGAGCAGGCGGGCGATGGAGCGCATATGTACCAGCCCGGTGACATTGTTGATGTCGCCCCGGAACACTGGCAATCGCGTGTGATGACTGGTGCGCAACTGCTCGAGGATGGTCGGCAGATCATCCTCCAGGTCGATACCATAGGCCTCGTTGCGCGGCACCATGATGTCGTTGACCGTCATTTCATCCATATCAAGGATGCTCAGCAGCATATTCTGCCGCCGCGGCGTGATGCCGAGACTGGCCTCGTTGACCACCGTGCGTAATTCGTCGCTGCTCAATTGCGCAGCCTGAGCACTCTGCAAGGTGATGCCGAACAGCCGCAAGAGTCCGTTGCTGGCGATATTTCCCAGCCAGACCAGTGGGTATAACAAGCGCTGCAGAAAGTAGAGGATGAAGGTGACGCGGAAGGCGATCGCTTCGGGACGAATGGCAGCGAACGTTTTGGGCGTGATCTCACCGAAGATAAGCACCACTATGGTCAGGGCTACCGTGGCGATAGCGATCCCCGCATCGCCCCAGATCCGGGTCGCCACCACTGTAGCGATCGACGCGGCGAGAATATTGGCAATGTTATTGCCGACCAGAATGGTGCCCAGCAATCGATCGGGCCGAGCGAGCATGCGCTCAGCGCGCTGGGCCGAACGATGACCTTTCTTGCTCAGGTGTTTGAGTCGGTAGCGGTTGAGGCTCATCATCCCCGTTTCGGAGCTGGAAAAGAACGCCGAGAGGGCGATGAGGACGATCAGGATCAGCAGTAATAAGCCGGTACTTGTATCACTCAAGAGTTACCTCGGTACGGGTCAGGTTGACCTCTACATGACAGGCAGGAGAAATTCGCGAACCAGTTTGCTACCGAAGAACGCCAGCATCAGCAGCAGAAAGCCGCCCAACGTCCAGCGTATGGCGTTGCTACCGCGCCAGCCTCGCATATGGCGGCCCCACAGCAGGATGGCGAAGACTACCCAGGCGAGACAGGACAGCAGGGTTTTGTGGGCCACGCTCTGGGCAAACATGTTGTCCAGGAACACAAAGCCGGATAGCAATGCCAGCGTCAGCAGCACCTCGCCGCACAGTAGAAACTGGAACAGCAGGGCTTCCATGGTTTGCAGCGGTGGGAAGGTATGGTTGAAACGCACCGGGTTGCGATGCCGCAATTGGTGGTTCTGGAATGCCAGCAGGCCAGCCTGGAAGGCGGCAATGGTCAGAATGCCGTACGCCAGAATGGACAGCAGGACGTGTACCAGCAAGGCCGAATGACCGGGCACCGTCGCCGCACCATGACCGGGGTACTGCCACGCCAGTAACTCGGTAATCAAGGCCAGCGGAAATAGCACAATCAGCAGGCTGGTTACCGGTGCCCGCAAACTGAATACCAGGGTGACAGCAATCACCAGCCAGGCGATCAGGGACGAAACGTGGAAGAAACCGAAGGAGAGGCCCTGTCCGGTAAACATTTCGGTATACAGCCCGAACGCGTGCGCGATCAGCGCGACCGCGCCGATACCGCGCAGGATTGACGGACTGGCAGTCTGCCGCTGCTGCAGACACCGAACCTGGTAAAGCGTGCCGCCCAAATAGAGCGCTGCGGCAAGCAGGGTGGAAATCAAGGCTGTCATACGTCCTTGCAAATGGTTATCAATTGGGCGCGAAGTGTCGCACAAGCAGTCAAGAGGATAAAGCGCTTGCTGCATACACACAAACCCCAATGTATACTGCCCGGCCAGATCGCCTCAACCCGTAGCAAGGGGTGCGTGGGGCAAAGGAGAACGTACTGATGTTTGAAAATCTTACCGAACGCCTGTCCGGTACCCTTGCCGGGGTTACCGGGCGTGCCAAACTGACCGAAGACAATATCAAGGACACCCTGCGTGAAGTGCGCATGGCCTTGCTTGAGGCAGACGTTGCGCTGCCCGTGGTCAAGACCTTCGTCGATCAGGTGCGTGAGCGCGCCGTCGGCCAGGAAGTGTCGCGCAGCCTGTCGCCAGGCCAGGTGTTCGTCAAGATCATCAAGGCCGAGCTGGAAGCGGTCATGGGTCAGGCCGAGGAGCTGAACCTGGCGGTCACTCCGCCGGCAGTGATCCTCATGGCTGGCCTGCAGGGTGCGGGTAAAACCACCAGCGTCGCCAAGCTGGCGAAAACCCTGCGCGAGCGGCAGAAGAAAAAGGTCATGGTGGTCAGTGCCGACGTTTATCGTCCGGCCGCGATCAAGCAGCTGGAAACGTTGGCTGCTGAAGTCGGCGCTACCTTCTTTCCCTCCGATATCAGCCAGAAGCCGGTAGATATTGTTGAGGCGGCCATGCGTGAGGCGAAAGGTCGCTTCATGGATGTGCTGATCGTGGATACCGCCGGTCGACTGCACATTGATGCAGACATGATGGCTGAGATCCAGGCGGTACATGCTGTCGCCAAGCCGGCCGAAACGCTGTTCGTGGTAGATGCCATGACCGGTCAGGATGCGGCCAACACGGCGCAGGCCTTTAATGAGGCGCTGCCACTGACCGGTGTGATTCTGACCAAGGTCGACGGTGACGCCCGTGGTGGTGCCGCCTTGTCGGTGCGGCATATCACCGGCAAGCCGATCAAATTCCTGGGTGTTGGCGAGAAGACCGACGCGCTGGAGCCCTTCCATCCTGACCGGGTTGCCTCGCGCATCCTCGGCATGGGTGACGTGCTCAGCCTGATCGAACAGGCCGAGCAGAAGCTGGACAAGGCCAAGGCCGAGAAACTGGCCAACAAGCTGAAGAAGGGCAAGGGTTTCGACCTGGAGGACTTCCGTGATCAGCTGCAGCAGATGCGCGGCATGGGTGGGCTGGGGTCGCTGATGGACAAATTGCCGATGATGGGCAAGATCAATCCGGCGCAGATGGAAACCGCCCAGACCCAGGCCGAGAAACAGTTCACGCAGATGGAGGCCATCATCAACTCGATGACGCCTGCTGAGCGGCGTAACCCGGACATCATCAGCGGCTCGCGCAAGCGTCGTATCGCGGCGGGCTCGGGCACCCAGATCCAGGACATCGGACGGGTGATCAAGCAGCACAAGCAGATGCAGAAGATGATGAAAAAGGTCAGCGGCAAGGGCGGCATGGCCAAACTCATGCGCGGCATGGGTGGTATGGGCGGCGGCGGTGGGATGCTGCCTCCGGGCGGCGGAATGCCGCGTTTCTGAGGCTTGCCGGCACTGCCGCTGATTATGAATAAGGAGGCGTGGTTGACCCATGGTCGAGCATGCCTCACAAAGGGTTTCATTTGTTTGCGATATTCCGTAGAATACGCGACCTTTCGGGCTATATGTCCGTAATGAATCCGTGGGTGTTACTCAAATACAGGAAATGATCTTCACATGGTAACCATTCGTCTTGCTCGTGGCGGCTCCAAAAAGCGTCCTTTCTACCACCTGACTGTTGCTGACAGCCGCAAAGCCCGTAATGGCCGTTTTGTTGAGCGCGTTGGTTTCTTCAACCCGGTTGCAGCTGGTAGCGAAACCCGTCTGTCCGTCAACGACGAGCGCGTCAACTACTGGCTGAGCCAGGGTGCACAGCCGTCCGAGCGTGTTGCTTCTTTGCTGAAGGAAGCTCAGGCCTCTGCCTGATATGACAGCCCAGCCTGAATCGGCGAATGTGCCGATGCTTGTTCTCGGCAAGATCGTATCGGTTCATGGCCTGCGCGGAGCGGTGAAGGTGTATTCGCACACTCAGCCGCTGGACAACGTGCTGAACTATCCCGAGTGGACTCTCCGCAAGGGCAGGGAACAGCGTCAGGTGCCCGTTGTTAATGGCCGTGTTCAAGGGCGAGTTCTGGTTGTTCAACTCAAAGGGTTGGCTGACCGGGAGGCTGCACTGGAACTGGTGGGTTGGGAAATCTGCGTTCCGCAGTCCGAGCTGCCTGAGTTGTCAGAAGGTGAGTATTACTGGCATCAGTTGGTGGGCCTGCAGGTAGTGACCCTTGAGGGTCAGTTGCTCGGTCGTATCGACCACTTGCTGGAAACCGGCTCCAACGATGTCATGGTGGTAAAGCCCTGTGCGGGCAGTATTGATCAGCGCGAGCGGCTGTTGCCCTATTTGCCTGATCTGTATGTAAAGCGCATCGACCTGACAGAAGGTGTCATGCAGGTCGATTGGGATCCGGAGTTCTGACCGGTGTGGGTCGGTGTGGTAACCCTGTTTCCCGAGATGTTCACGGCGCTGACCGGGCACGGTGTGACCGGGCGAGCCGTCAAGCGGGGCCAGTTGACTGTCGAGTACAGCAATCCCCGTGACCATGCCCACGACCGGCATCGTACGGTCGATGATCGACCCTTCGGGGGTGGTCCGGGCATGTTGATGAAGGTCGAGCCCTTGCTGGAGGCGATTGAAGCCATCCGCGAGAAGGCTCCCTCAACCCCCAGGGTGATCTATCTGTCGCCCCAGGGGCAGCCGCTGACCCAGCAACGGGCAGAGGAGTTGGCGCAACTGGACAGCCTGGTATTGCTGTGTGGTCGCTACGAAGGCATTGACGAACGCATCATCGAGATGTGCGTTGATGAAGAAATATCCATCGGGGATTACGTGCTATCCGGTGGCGAACTGGGAGCCATGGTGCTTCTGGATGCAGTAACCCGTCTGATCCCCGGCGTGCTTGGGCATGCGGATTCAGCGGTAGAGGATTCATTTTCGGCGGGATGGCTTGATTGCCCACACTACACCCGGCCGGAAGAGTTTGCGGGGCAGCGCGTACCGGAGGTGCTGCTCAGTGGTAATCATGCACTGATCCGGCGCTGGCGTCTCAAGCAGTCCTTGGGCAGAACCTGGCAACGCCGCCCGGAACTGCTTGCGGAACTGACGTTGAGCAAAGAACAGCAGCAACTGCTGGCGGAATACATCCGCGAGCAGGAAACCGATAACCATTGAAGCAAGTCCGGCGGCTTGTAGGAGTTTTAGAAATGTCCAACATCATTGCCCAGCTCGAAGCAGAGCAAATGACCCGTGAAATCCCTGCGTTCGCGCCGGGTGACACTGTCATCGTCCAGGTTAAAGTGAAGGAAGGCGACCGTCAGCGTCTGCAGGCCTTCGAAGGCGTGGTTATCGGTAAGCGTAACCGTGGTCTGAACTCCGCTTTCACCGTGCGTAAAATCTCCAGCGGTGTAGGCGTTGAGCGTACTTTCCAGACCTATTCCCCGGTGGTTGACAGCATCACTGTCAAACGTCGTGGTGACGTACGTAAAGCCAAGCTGTACTACCTGCGCGCCCTGTCCGGCAAGGCCGCGCGTATCAAGGAAAAACTCGGCTGATCGGGTCTTTTACCTGGTGCTCAAGAAACCGCCTTCGGGCGGTTTCTTGTTGCCTGCCTACATCAAAAGAAATGATTGGCTCTGATCTGGCGACTCGAACCGGTGTAACAAAGCCTTTATGATCTCGGCATGCTGATCCGAGGTAATCATGAACGCGCCTGAACTTCCCCCACCCGCTGAAGCCGATCAGCAGGCCATTGACCGGTTTCTTGATGCGCTGTGGCTGGAGCGTGGTCTGGCGCAGTTGACCTTGCAGTCCTACCGCACCGATCTGACGCTGCTGGCCGGTTGGCTGGCGGGGCGGGGTGGCTTGTATGCGGTGACCCGTGGCGATCTGATGGAGCATCTCGCCTGGCGTATGCGGGCGGGCTATTCGGCACGCTCCACGGCTCGATTGTTGTCCTGTGTGCGCGGTTTCTATCGCCATGCCCTGCGTGAAGGTCTGATTGCTGAAGATCCCACGTTGGACATTGCCATGCCGAAACTGGGGCGGCCGTTGCCGGGGACGCTGAGCGAGGCGGACGTTGAGGCATTGTTGGCAGCGCCTGATGTGGAAGACACGCTTGGGCTGCGCGACCGGTGCATGCTGGAAGTGCTGTATGCCTGTGGTTTGCGCGTCAGTGAGCTGGTCGGCCTGCGGCTGGATCAGTTGAACCCGCGTCAGGGTGTGTTACGGGTGACCGGCAAGGGTAACAAGGAGCGGCTGGTGCCGCTGGGTGAAGAAGCCTTGGCCTGGATTGTGCGCTATTGCGCGCAGGCACGTCCGGCGCTGCTCAGGGAACAGCCCAGCGAAGTGTTATTTCCCAGTCTTCAGGCCCGGCAGATGACGCGCCAGACCTTCTGGCATCGTATCAAGTTACATGCACAGCAAGCGGGTATCCGCAGCGCGCTGTCGCCGCATACCTTGCGTCATGCTTTTGCCACTCATCTGCTCAATCATGGCGCTGATCTGCGGGTGGTACAGGTGTTGCTTGGGCACAGCGATCTGTCTACCACACAGATCTATACCCATGTCGCGCGGCACCGTTTACGCGAGCTGCATGCCAGTCATCATCCCCGTGGGTGAGATGGCGGTTTCGTGGTAGACTCGCGAGTCTTTCTGCGTCTGTTAAGGGATCGATCATGCGACTGAAATATCTGGCGGCAGGTCTGCTGAGCCTATTTGCGGTGCTAGCCTGGGCGGATGCGCAACAGAACATTCGTCAGAGCCTGGAAACTCTGAATTTTCCGGTGTCCGTATCCAGCATCTCCGAGTCGCCGGTTGACGGTCTGCTCCAGGTGCAGTTGGAAAACGGCCGGGTATTGTATGGTACGGCGGATGGTGAGTATCTGATTCAGGGCGTGATGATCGAAGTCAATGGTGGCGACATGCGCAACCTGACGGCGGAAGTCGAAGCCAAGGCGGTCAGCAGCGTCATCAACACTATTCCGGCCAATGAGTTGGTGGTGTTTGCTGCGAAAGAGCCGAAGACCCACATCACGGTGTTTACCGATGTGGATTGTGGCTATTGCCGCAAGCTGCATGAAGAGGTCGGGAAGCTGAACGATCTGGGGATCGAAGTGCGCTATGCGGCCTTCCCCCGTGGCGGTATGCAGAGTCCGACTGCTCGCACCATGCAATCCATCTGGTGCGCAGAGGATCAGCAGGCGGCGATGACCCGTGCCAAGCAGGGTAAGTCGGTGCCGACATCCAATTGTGATAATCCAGTGGCTCAGCAGTATCAACTGGGTGCGCAGGTAGGTGTGCAGGGTACGCCGGCAATCTTCCTGGCCAACGGCACGCTTGTGCCGGGCTACAAGCCGGCACAAGCATTGGCAGGTGAGGCGATTGCCAATCAATAAGCGTCCATCGACGATGGGCTGAAGCAAGTATTCAACACAACACAGATAAATACGTGGGGTTCCTGGTTTGAAACCGGTCAAAGTGGGTATATGTGGTCTGGGCACCGTCGGCGGCGGCACCTTCAATGTTCTGCAACGCAACGCTGAGGAGATTGCCCGCAGGGCAGGCCGGGCGATTGAGGTGACCCACATTGCCACCCGGCATCCCAACCCGTCCTGCAATGTCGGTGACAATGTGCAGATCACTGATGACGCGCTGACGCTGGTCAATAATCCGGATATCGACATCATCGTCGAGCTGATCGGCGGTTATGGCCTGGCGCTGGACATCGTCATGCAGGCGATTGCCAATGGCAAACATGTGGTCACTGCCAACAAGGCGCTGATTGCTGTGCATGGTAATGAGATCTTTGCTGCTGCCCGTGAAAAGAACGTAATGGTTGCCTATGAGGCGTCGGTAGCCGGTGGTATCCCAATCATCAAGGCGCTGCGTGAAGGCCTGGCTGCCAACCGTATCCAGTGGGTCGCCGGCATCATCAACGGTACCGGTAACTTCATCCTCACCGAAATGCGTGACAAGGGCCGTGCCTTCCCGGATGTACTGGCCGAGGCGCAGGCATTGGGTTACGCCGAAGCTGATCCGACCTTCGACGTGGAAGGTATCGACGCAGCGCACAAGCTGACCATTCTGGCGTCCATCGCCTTTGGTATTCCGCTGCAGTTCGACAAGGCTTACACCGAAGGCATCACCAGGCTGACCACCGCTGACGTGAACTATGCTGAAGCCTTCGGTTACCGTATCAAGCATCTGGGTATCGCTCGCCGCACTGAGCAGGGTGTGGAGCTGCGGGTTCACCCGACGCTGATTCCTCAGGATCGTCTGTTGGCCAATGTGCATGGCGTAATGAACGCGGTCATGGTCAATGGTGATGCGGTGGGCTCAACACTGTATTACGGGGCGGGTGCCGGCTCCGAGCCGACTGCTTCGGCAGTGGTGGCGGACATCATTGATGTGGCGCGCGCGCTGTCCTGTGGGCCGGAGAGCCGCGTGCCGGCGCTGGCCTTCAGTGCTGACGCGCTGTCCGATCTGCCGGTGCTGCCGGTGGGTGAAGTGGAGACTGCCTATTATCTGCGGCTGCATGCCCAGGATCGTCCCGGCGTTCTCGCCCGCGTGGCGAGCATCCTGTCCGAGCGGGGCATCAATATCGAGTCGATCATGCAGAAGGATGTGGAAGAGCAGGATGGTCTGGTTCCGATCATCATCCTTACCCATCGTGTACGCGAGCAGAGCATGAATGACGCCATCGCGGCGATGGAAGCGCTGGACGAAGTTGCCGGCCCGCTGATGCGTATCCGCGTAGAGCAATTGGATTAATCTGCTTCCAGCCCATGGCTTGAAGCTCAAACCAAAGGTTTGAAGACATGCGTTATATAAGTACCCGTGGCCAGGCACCGGCCCTGAACTTTGAAGATGTACTGCTTGCCGGTCTGGCCTCCGACGGCGGCCTGTTCGTGCCGGAGAACCTGCCGCGCTTTACTCAGGAAGAGATTGCTTCCTGGGCTGGCCTGCCCTACCACGAGCTGGCGTTCAATGTGATGCGTCCCTTCGTCGGCGACAGCATCAGCGATGCGGAATTCAAGGCCATCCTCAAGGATACCTACGGTGCCTTTGCCCACAGTGCGGTGGCGCCGCTGCGTCAACTGAACAGCAATGAGTGGGTGATGGAGCTGTTCCATGGCCCGACCCTGGCGTTCAAGGATTTTGCCCTGCAACTGTTGGGTCGTCTGCTGGATCACTTCCTGACCAAGCGTGGCGAGCGGGCGGTGATCATCGGTGCCACCTCCGGTGATACCGGATCGGCCGCCATCGAAGGCTGCCGCCGTTGCGAAAGCGTGGATATCTTCATTCTGCACCCGCACAACCGGGTATCCGATGTGCAGCGCCGGCAAATGACCACCATCCTCGGTGAGAACATCCATAACATCGCCATCGAAGGCAACTTCGATGACTGTCAGGAGATGGTCAAGGCCAGCTTTGCGGATCAGGGCTTCCTCAAGGGCACCCGTCTGGTTGCGGTCAACTCGATCAACTGGGCGCGGATCATGGCGCAGATCGTCTACTACTTCCACGCTGCCCTGCAGCTGGGCGGGCCGCTGCGCTCCATGGCGTTCTCGGTACCGACCGGCAACTTCGGCGATATCTTTGCCGGTTATCTGGCGCGCAACATGGGTCTGCCGATCAGCCAGCTGGTGGTCGCTACCAACCGCAACGACATCCTGCACCGCTTCATGAGCGGCAACCAGTACGACAAGGACACCCTGCATCCGTCCCTGTCGCCGTCCATGGATATCATGGTGTCGTCCAACTTCGAACGCCTGCTGTTCGATATGCATGGTCGCAATGGCGCACTGGTGAAGCAGTTGATGGACGACTTCCGCCAGAACGGCAAACTGTCGGTCGAGCCGGAGCGCTGGGCCGAGACCCGTCGCCTGTTTGATTCGCTGGCGGTGGACGACGAAGCGACCTGCGCTACCATCACCGAGGTGTATGCCCAATGTGGCGAGGTTCTTGATCCGCATACCGCCATTGGTGTCCGTGCTGCCCGCGAGTGCCGTCGCAGCATGAGCACGCCGATGATCACCCTGGGCACGGCCCACCCGGTGAAATTCCCTGATGCGGTACGTCAGGCTGGTGTGCAGGAGCCGCAATTGCCGCCGCACCTGGCTGATCTGTTCGAGCGTGAAGAGCGTTGTACTGTACTGCCGAACAGCCTGGCGGATATTCAGCAGTTTGTATCTGCCCACGGCAATCGGGGCAAGCCGCTGTAACAGCGGCTCTTCCCCTCCCCAGTGCCGCTCCATATCGCTCCCGGGTATCCCATTGCCCGTGGGCGATCATGTATCACCCCCGTATCTCCCTCGTTACCTTGCGTCCCCCCTCGTCACTGCGCGCCTCCCCGCGTCCCCATCGTCATCCTCGCGAACGCGGGATCCATAAGTCCGCAAATCCACTGACGAGCCGACGTCGTGCTGGCATGCCGTATGGGTTCCCGCCGTTCGCCGAATAACCGGTGCCAAGTGAGCCGTGTTGCAAGCGCTTCAGGCTGCCCATTTCCGGCATTTTCATTGCACGAACCGGAAAATCCTGTTGTCTGAGTCTGTAGCCCGGCTTAGCGCTGCGGCGATCACTCGCGAGATGACAGGAGTTGACTCCGCATGCTGTGGTTTCTGGTACTGCATATTATTGCTCTTGTGTTGTGGGCGGCTGCGCTGCTGTATATGCCGGCACTGCTTGCTGCACGTGGTGCCCATCATTTGCCGGTGGAGGCACCGGTCAATCCGCATGATTCCATCGAGCGCTTTGTCTTTACCCGAATCGCTACGCCCGCCGCGCTGACAGCGATCATGGCAGGCACGCTGGTCTTCGTGATCGACCGAACCGTCGATGCCTGGCTGATCGTCAAGCTGACCCTGGTGGCAGCTTTGGTGCTCTGCCATATCGCTGTGGGCGGGCTGGTGTTGCGGGTGGAGCGCGGCGGCAGCCCGCTGGTGCCGGTCTGCATCGCTCTGGCGGTGACCAGTGTTCTGCTGTTTGGGCTGATTCTGTGGATTGTGCTGGCCAAGCCAGTGGTGGGGGCGAGCCTATGAGCTTGATAGCGCCCCCTCATTGGCATCGGTCACGTGGGGTCGGTCGGCTCCGGCGCTTCCTCGAAATCGACACCAACCGCATGGTCGTAGACCAACTGTCCGCCGAGCAGGCTGGTCAAACCAATCGCCAGGCCGCTAGCCAGCGACAGATACAACCCCCAGGGCAGGATTGCGATATCGGCCTGCCCGAGACGCAGCAACCAGTTGAGGGTGGCCAGCGACAGCAGCATCACCGCGAGAATGGCATGGCACCAAGCGGTAATCAGCCGGCGAATCTTCGTCACTATCAGCAGATCAAGCAGGCCGACGGTACCCGATATCCAGCCCCCGATTGCACCCACGCCAACCAGCCAGATACCAGCCCGTGCCCAGAAAACGTCGCGGGTGAGTACATAGGCCAGATCGGTGCCAATCAAACCGAGCAATGCGGCGACCGGAAAGTGAATCAGCATCGGATGAATGGGGTGGCCGCCGATGGACATCTTGCTGGAAATGGATGCAGACATACGAAGGGGTCTCCTGTTGATCAAAGCAGAGGGCGAAGCCCGGTGTCTGTTGCAAGCCTAGCAGGCTGTTCGGCGATCGGCCTGGTGTCCCTGGTTTTGGCCGGGTGTAGCGGCCCCTATTCTGCGCTCAGCCCTGCGGGCCCATCCGCGGTTGATGCGGCTGCGCTCTGGTGGGGTATGTCGACCTTTGCTGGGCTGGTATTGATCGTGGTGGTGGCGCTGTGGTTGTACGCGCTGCGGCGTAAGCCCGGTCAACTGAATGCGCAGCAGGCTCGGCGCATCCAGCATCGATGGATCATTGGCGGGGGGCTGATACTGCCAATCGCCAGCATGACGGTATTGCTGGTGTTTGGTATTCCGATCGGACATCGCATGTTGCCCTTGCCTGTGGCGGGTGAAGAGGTACTGCGCATTGATGTGACCGGTCATCAATGGTGGTGGCAGGTCACTTATCCTGGTCAGGGCATCGAGCTGCGCAATGAGTTGCATATTCCTGCTGGCAGACCGGTAGATCTGCACCTGACCAGCAACGATGTGATTCATGCCTTCTGGGTGCCCCGGCTGGGCGGCAAGTTGGACATGCTGCCGGGCCGCACCAATGTGTTGCGTCTGCAGGCGGATGAGTCGGGCACCTATCACGGTCAGTGCGCCGAGTTCTGTGGTGCGGGGCATGCGCATATGAAGTTCACCGTGTATGCCCATGCACCGGCTGATTTCGCGGCATGGCAGGAGGGCGTAGCAAACGATGAATGATCAGCAGCAGGTAAACGCGAGACGACACCGGGAGTATGATCGGGTCTGGGGTAACTGGCCGGGCTGGGGTGCGCTGGCGGCAGTAAACCATACCTCGGTCGGGCTGCGCTTTATCGTCACGGGTCTGTTCTTTTTTCTGATCGGCGGCGTGCTGGCCATGTTGATGCGTACCCAGTTGGCGCTGCCTGAACAGGATATTGTCGGGCCGGAACTGTACAATCAACTGTTCACCATGCACGGCACACTGATGATGTTTCTGTTCGCCATTCCTGTTCTGGAAGGCGGTGCCATGTATCTGATCCCGAAGATGGTGGGTGCGCGGGATCTGCCTTTTCCCCGGCTGGGGGCGATGGGATATTACTGCTACCTGTTCGGCGGTCTGATCATTCTTTCCAGTATGGCGCTGAGCATTGCGCCGGACTCCGGCTGGTTCATGTACACGCCGTTAAGCAGCAGCACCTATTCTCCGGGCCCCGGATCTGATTTCTGGCTGCTGGGCATCACTTTTGTCGAGATTTCCTCGGTCAGCGGTGCGGTTGAGCTGGTGGTGTCCATTCTGCGCACGCGCAGCAGCGGTATGAGCCTGCGCAGAATGCCGATCTTCTGTTGGTACATCCTCGCCATGGCGTTGATGATTATTGTGGGGTTCCCGCCGCTGATTCTGGCCAGCGTGCTACTGGAGCTGGAGCGCGCTGCCGGTTTTGTGTTCTTCGAGGTGGCCGGTGGTGGCGATCCCTTGTTATGGCAGCACCTGTTCTGGCTGTTTGGTCATCCAGAGGTCTACATCATCTTTCTGCCCGCGGCGGGGATAGTGTCGACGCTGATCCCGGTATTCGCTCAGCGGCCGATTGTCGGTTATCGCTGGCTGGTGCTGGCGGTCATTACCATGGGTTTCATCAGTTTCGGATTGTGGGTGCATCACATGTTCACCGTGGGTATACCCCAGTTGGCCCAGGCGTTCTTCTCGCTGGCCAGCATGTTGGTGGCCATTCCCACGGCGATTCAGGTATTTGCCTGGTTGGCGACGCTCTGGACGGGCAGGGTGGTATGGGGTCTGCCAATGCTATGGATTCTTGGTTTTCTGATCATCTTTGTGGCAGGGGGATTGACCGGGGTCATGCTGGCGCTGGTGCCCTTCAATTGGCAGGTGCACGATACCCATTTTGTGGTCGCACATATGCACTACGTGCTGGTCGGCGGCATGCTGTTTCCATTGATCGCCGGGCTCTATTACTGGCTGCCCCATGTTTCCGGGCGCATGCCCTCGGAGTTGCTCGGTCGCTGGGCGTTCTGGCTGGTATTCATTGGCTTCAACATGACTTTTCTGTTGATGCATTTGACCGGTCTGCTGGGTATGCCCCGGCGCATTTATACCTATCAGGCTGATCTGGGCTGGGATTGGCTGAATTTATTGTCGTCAGTGGGTGGCTTTGTCATGGCGATTGGCGTGGGCATGCTGATCGTGGATATTCTGCTGCACTTTCGCTTCGGTCGGCTGGCCCCGCGCAACCCCTGGAATGCCGACACGCTGGAGTGGGCAGTAGCGATGCCGGTGACGACCTACAATTTCATCAGCCTGCCCCGGATCGAGAGTCGACACCCGCTCTGGAAGGATCGGCAGTTGCCGGAAGCGCTGGAAAGTGGCCGGGGCGGTCTTACTGATATTCAGGCTGATCGACGCGTTACCTGGGGATCGGATGCGGCTACCGGTGAAGTGCAGCAGGTGGTGCATCTGCCGTCCAACTCGTGGATTCCCCTGCAGACCGGTGTGGCGCTGGCGGTCACCTGTCTGGGGCTGCTGACCAAGTTCTATTGGGTGGCGCTGGCGGCAGCGCTGATCGGATTGGTGGTGGTGTTGCGGTGGAGTTGGCATAACGGCGGTCATCCCCATGCGGCGCCGCTACGCGCCGACGATCCGGTCAGTCCGCCACTGCATTCGCGTACCTGTGATGGGCCGGGTCGTTGGGGCATGCTCATGACGCTGTTGGCTAATGGATCGCTGTTTGCCTGCTTGCTGTTCGGCTGGTTCTACTTCTGGACAGTCTCACCCCAATGGCAGGTGCCCGGCGAGGCACCACTGACAGCCGCCCCGCTATTGATCAGCGGCGTTCTGTTGACGATAGCTGCGTTATTGCAGAAGCGGCAGGTCAATCGACTGTGCAAGGGCAGCGCTGAGGGGGTTGAGCTGGGCTTCTGGATCAGCGCTGCACTGGCGTTGGCCCATGCGCTGTTACTGTTGTGGATACTGCCAGCGGCGGATCTGGCACCGCGAACGCTTGCCCATGATGCAGTGCTGGCGGTGATGTTGGGCTATCTGCTGTTTCACGGTGCGCTGGTGGCCGTGCTCACCGCTCTGCAGGCGCTGCGGGTGCGGCTGGGGTATGTCAGGGTCGAATTGCCCTATGAACCGGTGGTCTTGCAGCCACTGTGGAGCTATACCCTGACGGTGTTCTGGATCGCCTTCGCCGCGTTCATCCTGCTGCCCATGGCCTGGTAAGGAGAAAACATGCGATTTGTCCCCTGTCATCCATTGCATCTGGTGCTTGGCTTGACGGTCTGGTCAGCCTGGTTCGTTGTGCTCTATGGCGGACTGTCAGTGGCTTGCCAGCTGGCGCCGCCCGATCCCGCCAATGGCCCGTCCACCTGGGTCAATCCGCTGTTGTGGCTGTCCACTCTGGTGGTGGTTGCTGCGCTGCTATGGGCCGCGCTCAGGCTCTGGCGCGCCGCGCCTGACCAGAGCCAGGCGAACCGGCGATATATCAGTCTGACCTCAGCCGCCCTCTATGCGGTCTCGGCATTTGCCACGCTGGCCGTGGCTGCGCCAGTTCTGTTTCTTCCGCCCTGTATCTGACCCGCCGGAGCGCCCATGGCCAACAAGGTGACCAATCTGGAACAATTGCTCGACCGCCTGGATGAGGCCCGGCAGGGGCAGGAGACGGTTTCGCTGGGCCAGTTGATGGATCACATCGGTAGACGCTCCTTTGGGCCCTTACTGCTGCTGATCGGGGTCATGTTGGTATCGCCGCTGAGTGGCATCCCCGGTTTGCCCTCGACCATGGGCGTGGCGGTATTGTTGCTGTCGCTGCAAATGGTGCTGCGTAGAAAATATATCTGGCTGCCCGGCTGGATTCTTCGGCGCAATATCAGCCAACAGAAACTGGCTAAAAGTGCCAGGTGGCTGCGTCGGCCGGCACGCTTTGTCGACCGTTTCCTGCGCGAGCGCTTGAGCTTTGTGGTGGATGGGCCAGCCAGCTGGCCGTTGGCGCTGGTGTGTCTGGCACTGGCGGTGACCCTGCCGCTGTTGGAGCCGGTGCCCTTTGCTGCCAGCAGCGCCGGCCTGGCGCTGACCTGTATCGGTCTGGCGATGATTTCCCATGACGGTGTGCTTGCGTTGATTGCCTATGCCGTCGTGCTGGGGGTGGCCGGTTTGATTGCCTACAATTTTCTGTAACACCCGCCGGGCGGAACTGTCTGACGTAAGCGCGACCTAAACCAGAGCAACAGAATCGAAGCGCCTCTCTCAGTCTCAGTAAAGGAGTTGTTCCGGATGACATCATGGATCAAACCACTGGCCGGTGTGCTCATGGGCGCTCTGTCCTGGACGGCGCTTGCCGAGAGCTTCAGCTTTCAAACGGTTATTGATAAGGCGCAAGAGCTGTCGGGCAGTAATTGGCAAGCACCGCCGAAGGTGCCGAAGTTTCTTCAGAATCTGAGTTATCACGATTATCAGGGCATCCGCTTCAAACCCGAGCGCAGTCTCTGGGTCGATGAAGACAGTCCATTTGCAGTGATGCTGACGCCGCCCGGGCTGTTCTACCATCACGCGGTGGCGCTGAATATCATCGATGGCGGTCAGGCTGAGCCGTTGGCTTTCGATAAATCGTTGTTCAGCTATCCCAATAGCGAGCTGGAGAAACTCATTCCGGCCGATCTTGGCTATGCGGGTTTCCGGCTGACCTTTCCCTTCAACGATCCGGATGTAGCCAACCAGTTTCTGGTGTTTGCCGGTGCCAGTTATTACCGGGCGGTGGGGCGAGACAACAACTTCGGTTTATCCGGCCGGGGCGTTGCGGTGAACACCGGTTTGCCAAGGGGGGAAGAATTTCCTTCGTTCATCGAGTTCTGGCTGGAAAAGTCCGAGCCCAACGCCAGCAGTCTGACCTTCTATGGGCTGCTCGATGGCAAGAGTCTGACCGGCGCTTACCAGTTTGAAGTAACGCCCGGCGATGAAACGAGTATAAAGGTCAAGTCGGTGCTGTTCCCGCGGCAGGATATTGAGCTGATCGGCGTGGCACCGTTAACCAGCATGTTCTATTACGGTGAAAACACGCTGCGTCCCTACGGCGAGTGGCGTCCGGAAGTGCACGATTCGGATGGTCTGCTGATACAGGATGGCAACAGCAACGAATGGTTATGGCGACCGCTGAATAATCCCGCAGCGCTGAGCATGGACTACTTCGCTGCCGAGCAGGTGAAGGGCTTTGGCCTGTTGCAGCGCGATGCGGATTTTCACAGCTATATGGATGCCGAAGCAGGTTACGGCACACGCCCCAGCGCCTGGATAGAGCCTCAGGGCGAGTGGGGCAAGGGGCATGTGGTGCTGACGCAGTTGCCCACGCCAGACGAGACCAATGACAACATTGTGGTGTTCTGGACGCCCGAGGCACCACTGCAAAGCCAGCAAGCCCATCACTACGACTATAAGGTGCGTTTCGGCAATGCTGATCTGACGCAGAACCCGATGGGGCAGACAGTGGACAGCTTTCTCGGTGATGGCACCCGCATCGGCGGCGGGAATGCCGAAGGCGCGGTACGGGTCATTGTCGATTTTGCCGGTGGCCCGCTTGAGGAGCGTGGTGCGGATACGCCGATAACCGGCCAGGTAACGGTGCTGGAAGAGGGCGAGCTGCTGGAGCACTTCGTTGAGTACGTCGAGCCGCTGAAACGCTGGCGTCTATCGGTACTGCTACGCCCGGCGGCCAACCGGCCCTTATCGCTGCGCGCATACCTGCATGAGGGTGAAGAAACCCTGAGTGAGACCTGGAGTTATCAATTACTTCCCGGCAGCGACATACTTCAGGTGATCAACTGATGGACACCTGCCATGCGCGCCACACGGACTGAACAGGCGCTGCGCAGGATCCTCGCCTGGCTGAGTTGGGCCGGCTGGGAATTGACTCCTCCCCTGGAGCAGGCCGCGCTGCAGGCACTGGCGGAGGCGGTGGCGGCAGGTGAGGTGGATCTGTTCGGCGCCAGTCTGCAACGGTTGCGCAGAGGTGGTGCGCTGAACGGTGCGGAGGTGGATCGCATTGCTGATAACTGCCCTGTGCTGACGCCACCGATACGGCGCAGCAGCATCGGCTATGGGCGCTACTGATGCGCCGCGCTGCAGAGGCTTTGCCGGTGCCGGGTAACCTGATCCGCCGCCGCTGGTATATGGCAGCGTTACTGCGGCGCAGTGCCTTGACGTTGCTGGTCGTGGGTCAGACCGCGCTGGCGACCTGGTTCATGCTGACGGTGTTGCCCTACCGGGGCGGCAACGCGCTGGAAATCGCCATGCTGGTGCTGTTTGCCCTGCTGTTTGCATGGATTTCCTTTGGCTTCTGGATCGCGCTGATCGGTTTTTTTCTGCGTCGTCTGGGTGGTGATCGTCACTCCCTGTTGCGCCAGCAGGATGCGGCTGAGCTGGCCCAGACGCCGCTGGCGCGTACCGCCATCGTCATGCCTGTTTACCATGAGCCCATCGAGCGGAGCCTGGGTGGCTTGAGCGCTGTGTATCAGAGTCTGGAGCGTACCGGCCAACTTGAGCACTTCGACTTCTTCATTCTGTCCGATAGCCGCGACCCGGATGTCTGGTTACAGGAGCAGGCGGCCTGGGCGCAATTGGTTCGCAAGCTGGGCGCGGCAGGGCGTCTGTTCTATCGCCGTCGCCAGGTCAATCTGAATTACAAGAGCGGCAATGTGGCGGACTTTCTGCGCCGCTGGGGCGCCGATTATCAGTACATGGCGGTGCTGGATGCGGACAGCCTGATGGGCGGCGATACATTGGTGCGCATGGTGCAACTGATGCAGCGCCACCCGGCGGTGGGCCTGTTGCAGACCAGCCCCGAGCTGCTCAATGGCCGCTCGCTGTTTGCCCGGGTACAGCAGTTCTCCAGTCAGTTGTATGGGCCGTTATTCAGCACCGGGCTGGCGGCGGTGCAATTGGGCGAGGCGGCATTCTGGGGGCATAACGCGATACTCCGTATCCAGCCCTTCATGGCTCATTGCGGTCTGCGCAAGCTGCCCGGCTGGGGCCTGTTCCGCGGGCCGATCATGAGCCATGATTTTGTCGAAGCGGCCTACCTGGGACGCGCCGGTCATGAGGTCTGGCTGGAGCCGGGGTTGCGCGATAGCTGGGAGGAGTCGCCGCCTTCGCTGGTTGATGAGCTGACCCGTGACCGCCGCTGGGTAAAGGGCAATATGCAGCATCTGTGGTTATTATTGCGCAGCCGCAAACTGCGTCTGGCCCACCGGATGGCGCTGCTCAACGGCATCATGTCCTATCTTGCCTCGCCGCTCTGGTTGATGTTTCTGATACTGACTACCATTGCCACCACCCAGCAGGTGTTGTGGCCGATCAACTACTTTCCCGATCCTTACCAGCTGCATCCGGTGTGGCCCCAATGGCAACCCCTGCGGGCGGCAGCTTTGGTCATGAGCACGCTGGCATTACTTTTCATTCCCAAATTTCTGGGCTTGGCCGATGCAGCCTTGACTCGACGGCTACCGGCCTTTGGCGGATTCCCGCGGCTGTTCGGCAGCATCTGGCTGGAAATTCTCGTCTCGGCGCTACTGGCTCCGATTCGCATGTTGTCCCATTCGCGCTACGTCATCGAAGCACTGTTGAATATCAGCCTGCGCTGGGCAGGACAGAATCGCACCAGTGAGACAGGCTGGGTGGATGCCTTTGTGCATCATGCACCTGGCTCGCTGATCGGGCTCGGTTGGGCGGCCTTTGCCCTCTGGCTGAAGCCCATGTTCTTCTATTGGTCATTACCGGTAGCGGTGCCGCTGATTCTGGCTGCGCCCATCTCGGTCATACTGAGCAAGGTACAGCTTGGCCAGTGGTTGAAGCAGCGCGGTTGGCTGGTTACCGCAGAGGAGCTGAAGGGTTCGCTGTTGCTGGATGGCTTGTCCACGAACCCGCTGACAGGGCAGCGGCTCCCTGGCTTTCGTGAATCAGTGATCCACCCGCAACACAATGCATTGCAGGTAACGATGGCGCGTAGCGGGCGGCATGGGCGGCGCAGGAAACGTCTGGCAGCCCTGTGTCAGCGTTGTGTGCAGCTGGGGCCGCAGGATCTGACCACAAGCGAATTGAGCCTGCTGGCGCAGGATGCCGAGAGCCTGCAACAGCTGCATCAGGCCGCCTGGCGGGCCAGGCCGCGCTCGCCCTGGGGGCGCTTGTTGGGCCAGCAGATTGTGCGACAACCGACCCCGGAGCCGGGCAGTGCCTTCGCTGTAGCACCGCTACGTCCTGCTATGCTGAATCAGCATCCACCCGTTACCCGGACACCAAGCGATGGACGTCTCCCAGATTATTCTGAGTACGCTGATCAGTGAGTTTTCTGATCTGACTGATGTGGAACAGGCTACGCGGGTCAGCCTGCGCCTGTTACTGGCCGCGTTATTGGGCGGGCTGTTGGGCTTCGAACGGGAAAGCCATGGTAAGGCTGCGGGGGTGCGTACCCATATGCTGGTATGTTCCGGCGCAGCCCTGTTCGTGCTCGGTTCGGAGCTGGTCGGAGGTGGTGACGATGCCATGAGCAGGGTGGTTCAGGGCATCGTCGCGGGTATTGGTTTCCTCGGTGCCGGGACCATCATCAAGGGGGAGCAGATGCAGGATGTGAAAGGCCTGACTACCGCTGCAGGGGTCTGGATGACTGCTGCGGTGGGTGTCTGTGTCGGCCTGGGGCTGGAGGCGACTGCGGTGCTGGCAACCCTGATCATGCTCTTCATCCTGAACGTATTACCGCACATTCTGGATCAGCATGAGCGTCCCCAGGACTAGACCGCGGCGGCGAGACGGATGGTTTTGCGGTACACTGCGCGCCCACCTGTTGAGAATATTCGATCGCCATGGCGCTCCAGTCCATCCCCTGCAAGATCCAGTTGAACCTCACCGATACTGATCGTGGTGTCTATGAAAACCTGCGCTTGACCATTGCCCGGCACCCGTCCGAAACCGGCCAACGATTGGCGGCCAGGGTGCTGGCCTATGCACTCTGGTATCACGAGCGTTTGGCGTTTGGTCGTGGTCTGTCGAATGTCGATGAGCCGGCTCTGTGGCAGAAGAGCCTGGATGACCGTATCGAACACTGGATAGATGTCGGTCAGCCGGATGCAGAGCGCTTGATTGCCGGTTCCCGTCGGGGAGAGCGTTGCTCCTTGCTGGTCTATGGCAATAACCGGGTATGGGCCGACCGGATCCTGCCGAGCGTGGAGCAGCAGCGCAATCTGAATATTGCAGTACTGCCCCAGGAGCCGCTGGATGCGCTGGCCAGTGATCTACCGCGAAACTTTGACTGGAGTGTGATGATCAGCGACGGTGTACTCTATGTCAGTGATGCGGATACCCAACATGAATTTGTTCTCGATTGGCTGCTGGGAGCACGCTGAGTAGCCATGCGTATTGAATCCCGCGTACTGCCTGAGCAATTACCTGACCTGGGCGACCTGCCTCCATTGCTCACCCGACTGTATGCCGCTCGGGGTGTGCGTTCGGCAGCCGAGTTGGGTCGCAGTCTGAAATCCCTGTTGCCGTGGGGCTTGTTCAAGGGCATGGATAAGGCCGTTCAGGTATTGCGCGAGGCGCTGGAGCAGGGTCAGTCGATTCTTATCGTCGGTGACTTTGATTGTGATGGGGCCACGGCCAGTGCCGTGGGTGCGCTGGGCCTGCGTGCCTTGGGCGCTGCTAGAGTCGATTATCTGGTGCCCAATCGTTTTGAGTACGGCTACGGCCTGACACCAGAAATTGTTGAGGTGGCGCTGACCTACCAACCGGATGTGTTGGTCACAGTGGATAACGGCATTTCCAGTGTGGATGGGGTAGCCGCTGCCCGTGCCGCTGGGCTGAAAGTGGTGGTCACCGATCATCACCTGCCCGCAGAGCAGCTGCCCGAGGCGGATGCCATCGTCAATCCCAGCCAGCCGGGCTGCGACTTTCCGAGCAAATCGATTGCCGGTGTCGGCGTCATCTTCTATGTGCTCATGGCGCTGCGTGCCGAGTTGCGAAGCAGCGGCTGGTTCAACCCGCAGCGTCCGGAACCGAATCTGGGCGAGCTGCTGGATCTGGTGGCGCTGGGTACCGTGGCCGACGTGGTGCCGCTGGACGCCAACAACCGCATTCTGGTGCACCAGGGCCTGGCCCGTATCCGAGCCGGGCGCTGCCGTCCGGGAATACGGGCGCTGCTGGAAGTCGCCCGGCGCCCGGCCGAGCGGCTGGCGTCCACCGATCTGGGCTTTGTCATCGGCCCCCGGCTGAACGCGGCGGGGCGGCTGGACGACATGAGCCTGGGAATCGAATGCCTGCTGACCGATGATGAACAGCTGGCGCGGGATATCGCCCAGGAACTGGACAGCATGAACCGCGATCGCAAGAGCATCGAACGGGAGATGCAGCAACAGGCGCTGACGATGCTCGATAGTGCCGAGTTGCAGGAAAGTGATATGCCATTCGGCCTGTGCCTGTTCGATCCGCAGTGGCATCAGGGCGTGATCGGTATTCTCGCTTCGCGTCTCAAAGAACGTTATCACCGCCCGGTGATCGCCTTTGCCGATGCCGGCGATGGGCAGATCAAGGGTTCCGCACGATCAGTCAGTGGGCTGCATATTCGCGATGCGCTGGACAGCGTCGCTGCCAGCAATCCGGGCTTGATCAGCAAATTTGGTGGCCATGCCATGGCGGCCGGGTTATCCCTGCCCATCGAGTGTTTTGAAGCGTTTCGCGAGGCCTTCGATCAGGAAGTGCGCCGCCAGCTGTGTGCCGACGACCTGACCGGCCGACTGCTCTGCGATGGCGAGCTGGCCGCGGAGGAATTCAATCTGCAACTGGCCGCCGCCCTGCGTGATGCCGGGCCCTGGGGCCAGCATTTCCCCGAGCCGGAGTTCCATGGCCAATTCAAACTCATCCAGCAGCGGCTGGTCGGCGAGCGGCACCTGAAAATGGTATTGCAGTCATTGGATAGTACCGAGGTGCTGGACGCCATCGCCTTCAATATCGACCCTGAGGTCTGGCCCAACCCGACCATTGGGCAGGTGAGGCTGGTCTACAGTCTGGATGTCAACGAGTACCGTGGACGTCAGAGCCTGCAGCTGATGGTCAGGCACCTGCAGGCCTGCTGAACAATCCATGGCAAAGCCTGCCCTGGAGCCTGCACCGGCGCAGCGTTTTACGCTACAATGGCCCCTTTTCCCCACGGGATTTGTCACCATGGAAATCAATCCGATTCTGAACACCATCAAAGACCTGCGTGGCCGCTCCGAGACCATCAGGGGGTATCTTTGACTACGATCACAAACGTGATCGCCTGACCGAAGTAGAGCGCGAGCTGGAAGACCCGAGCGTCTGGAACGAGCCCGAGCG
>CAYYUQ010000035.1:0-31391 GCA_964474945.1 uncultured Halopseudomonas sp.
CCATGATCGAGGTCGGCGTGGCCAGGCCCATGGCGCAGGGGCAGGCGATGATCAGGACGGCCACCGCATTGACCAGCGCAAAAGTCAGTGCCGGCTCCGGGCCGACCACCAGCCAGACCAGAAAGGTCAGCAGCGCCGCCCCCATTACCACCGGCACAAACCACATGGTGATTTTGTCCACTACCGCCTGAATCGGCAGCTTGGAGGCCTGGGCCTGCTCAACCAGCCGGATAATCTGCGCCAGTACCGTTTGCCCACCCACCGCGGTTGCCCGCAGCATGAAGGCACCGGTCTGGTTCACCGTACCGCCTACTACCGCGCTGCCCGGCGACTTCTCCACCGGCACCGGCTCGCCGGAGATCATCGACTCGTCAACGTAGCTCTGCCCCTCCAGCACCTCACCGTCGACCGGCACTCGCTCACCCGGCCTGACCTCGACCACATCACCGGCCAGTACATCGCCGATCGGCAGATCGATCATCCCGCCACCACGCTGCACCCGGGCGGTTGGAACCTGCAGCCCGACCAACCGCTGAATCGCCTCGGAGGTTCGTCCGCGGGCCTTGGCTTCCAGGTAACGTCCCAGCAGAATCAGCGCCACTATCACGGCTGCGGCTTCGTAATAAACGTTGACCGTGCCCTCCGGCAGCAGCTGCGGCATGAAGGTGGCGACCACCGAGAACAGATAAGCCGCTGAGGTGCCGACGGCAACCAGCGAGTTCATGTCCGGCGCCAGGCGCGCCAGCGCCGGGAAGCCGTGTAGATAGAAACGCCGCCCCGGCAGTACCAGCACCAGCGTGGTCAAGACAAATTGCAGATACCAGCTGTTCTGCATGCCGATGGTGCGATCGACCAGGGCGTGCATGCCCGGAATCGTGTGTGAGCCCATCTCGATGATGAACACCGGTAGCGCCAGCGCCGCCGCCAGCAGCAGATCACGCCCCAGGATCTTGCGCTCGGCATCCTTCCTGTCGGCGTCGGTATCCGCGCCCTGGCCGTGCTCGCTCACCAGCCGACCGGGATAGCCAGCCTTGGCCAGCGCATCCAGCAGCGTCTGGTCGTCCGCGATGCCCTTTACGCTGGCTCGTTCAGTCGCCAGGTTGACCACTACATCCGTTACCCCCGGCAGCGCTTTCAGCACGCGCTCGACCCGCCCGACGCAGGAGGCGCAGGTCATGTTCTGCACGGCCAGTTCGGTGTTGAGGCTGGTTACCTTGTAGCCGGCCTTCTCCACCACCTGCACCAACTCAGCGCTATCAACCGGGCCCGCCAACTGAACATCGGCTCGTTCAGTAGCCAGATTGACCACCACGGAGCTGACCCCCGGGATTCGGGCCAGGGCCTTTTCCACCCGCCCGACACAGGAGGCACAGGTCATGCCCTCGATTGGCAGGCTGAGCCTGGCAACGGCAGGTTTCGCATCTTTAACCGGAACGTTCATCGTGCCCCCATGGCGGTACTGTTGGATATATTCAGAGAGTAGACCTTGCCATCATGTCAGGGTCAACAAGCCCCATGGCCGGGGGATGGAACCCGGTTCTGCATCGTCCTACACTGGTGTGACGCTGACCAGCTGGAGCAAGGAATGAAAACGCCGCCCACCCATCTGCGCTACATCACCGGCCACTGCCAGTTCGGCGGCCTGTTATTGGCTGTGTGCGATGCCGGCGTGGTGTCAATTCTGCTTGGTGACGGTGATGAGGCCATGGTGGCGGATCTACAGCAGCGCTTTCCCCGCGCGACACTGAAACAGGACAGGGCTGGCCTCAGGAACGATATGCAGGCGTTGTTGCACTATGTGAATCATCCATCGGGCAAACTGAATCTGCAGCAGCCGCTGGCGCCCCGGGGCAGTGATTTTCAGCAGAGGGTTTGGGCTGAGCTGGCGACAATCCCGGCGGGCCAGACCATCACTTACAGCGAGCTGGCAAAACGCACCGGAAACCCCGCCGCGGTGCGTGCGGTGGCGGGTGCCTGTGCAGCCAATCCGCTGGCCATGGTGGTGCCCTGCCATCGCGTGCTACGCAGTGATGGAGGGATCTCCGGGTATCGTTGGGGAGTGGAGCGTAAGTTGAAGCTGATCGAGCTGGAACGGGAGCTGGCGACGAAAAGCTGATGGCCGGAATGGAGCTGCGCAACGCCGCTGCGAGGGCGCAGCTCCCAGCCGTGATACACCAATCACAATCCGTTGGCATACGTCATGGGAGCCCCGCCTCAGGGCGACGCTGGCGGTGAGGCCGGCGCATTTCAGGTCAGAAGCACGCCTCCGGCATATCCAGCGTCGAGCGATCTGCATCACCCAACACCTCGGCCAGCGCCAGCGGCTTGGGCAGCTCATAACGCAGGAAGTATTCGCAGGTCTTGAGCTTGCCTTCATAGAAGGCCTTGGGCTGACTGCCGCCCTGCTGCAACCCACGCAAAGCAGCCTGGGCCTGACGCAGCCACATCCAGCCGACCACCACATGACCAAAGCATTCTAGGTACAGATACGCATTGGCCATAGCCCGCTCCGGATCTTCCCGGCGCAGCGCCTGGAGCGAGTCGGTGACCTGCTGCAAGGTATCCAAGGCCTTGGCCAACAAGGCGCTGGACGCTTGCAGCTCGCTCGCCTCTGCGCTCTCGGTGATGGTATTGCGAATGCGTTGGATCAGCGCCTTGTAGAACCGGCCTTCCTGCATGGACACCTTGCGGCCCAGCAGATCCTGACCCTGGATACCATGGGCGCCTTCGTGGATCGGGTTCAGGCGGTTATCGCGATAGAACTGCTCCACCGGGTACTCACGGGTATAGCCGTACCCGCCATGCACCTGAATAGCCAGACTGTTGGCCTCAAGACAGAACTGCGACGGCCAGGATTTGACAATGGGAATCAATAGTTCAAGCAGGCCGGCGGACTCTTCCTGAAGCAACGGATCATCGGCAAACTTCTTCTCGTCGGACAGGGTCGCCGCATAGAGGCACAGCGACAATCCACCTTCAACGAAGGCCTTCTGCGAGAGCAGCATACGGCGAATGTCCGCGTGCTGGATCAACGGAATCATCGGCGTTTCCGGGTCACGCTCCTTGAGCGGTCGACCCTGACGACGCTCCTTCGCGTACTCCAGCGCATGCAGATAGCCGGTGTAACCCAGCATGACCGAGCCCAGGCCCACGCCGATACGCGCCTCGTTCATCATGTGGAACATCTGCGCCAGACCCTGGTGCGGTTCACCGACCAGATAGCCGACTGCCCCACCCTTCTCACCGAAGTTGAGCATGGTAGAGGTGGTGCCGCGATAGCCCATCTTGTGGATCAGCCCGGCCAGCACCACGTCGTTGCGCTCGCCCAGGCTGCCATCCTCGTTGACCAGAATCTTCGGCACGATGAACAGCGAGATGCCTTTCACACCGGGCGGCGCGTCAGGCAGCTTGGCCAGCACCAGGTGGACGATATTCTCGCTCAGCTCATGGTCGCCGGCAGAAATGAAGATCTTGTTGCCACTGATCCGATAGCTGCCATCGCCGGCAGGTATCGCCCGGGTCTTGATATCAGCCAGAGAGGAGCCGGCCTGCGGCTCGGTCAGACACATGGTGCCGAAGAATCGGCCTTCCATCATGGGCTCGGCAAAGCGGCGTTTATATTCCTCGCTGCCGTGGGCCATGATCAGGTTGCAGGCGGCAATGGTCAGTCCGGCATAGGCCTGGGTACTGACGTTGGCGCCCTTGATCAGACCGATGCAGGTCTGGGCAATCACCGAGGGCAGCTGCATGCCGCCGCGCTCGTAATCCTGAGCGGCCGCCATCAGTCCGGTATCACGCAGCACTGCCAGGGCTTCGGAGACTTCCGGACGGATGATTACCTTGCCGTTCTCGAAACGGGGTTCATCGCCGTCACACAGATGATTATGCGGCGCGAACGTCTCAGCGCCGACTTTCAGGGCCAACTCGATCGCCGCGTCAAAGGTGTCGCGACTGTGGTCGGCATAGCGGGAAAATTGGGTAAAGCGCTCGACATCCAGCAGTTCGTACAACAGAAAGGCGAGATCGTTGGTGTTGATGATCTTCTGCGTCATGAAAAATGCTCCGGGTCAGCCTTGAAACAATCGGGTTCAGCTAAAAAACAAAACCCGAGCATGGCTCGGGTTTGCTTGCAAGTAGCAGCCTGACGTCTATTGCGGGATCAAACGATCTCGAACAGACCGGCAGCGCCCTGGCCACCACCAATGCACATGGTAACAACCACGTACTTGACGCCACGACGCTTACCTTCGATCAGTGCATGGCCAGTCAGACGCGAGCCAGTGACGCCGTAAGGGTGGCCAATGGCGATGGAACCACCGTTGACGTTCAGGTTTTCCATCGGGATGCCCAGACGGTCGCGGCAGTAGACAACCTGGGAAGCAAAGGCTTCGTTCAGCTCCCACAGACCGATGTCGTCCATTTTCAGACCGTTACGCTCGAGCAGACGCGGAATAGCGAAAACCGGGCCGATACCCATTTCGTCCGGCTCACAACCAGCGACAGCAAAGCCACGGAAGATGCCCATGGGCTCAATGTTCAGCTGCTCGGCAACCTTGCCATTCATCACGGTACAAACGGAAGCGCCGTCGGACAGCTGGCTGGCGTTACCGGCAGTCACGAAGTGTTCTGGCCCGCGAACGGCTTTCAGACTGGCCAGACCTTCCAGAGTGGTGGTCGGACGGTTGCACTCGTCACGGGTCAGGGTGACCTGTTGGTCAGTGACTTCGCCCGTTTCCTTATTCTGCACTTTCATGCTGGTGGTGAAAGGTACGATTTCGTCGTCGAACTTGCCGGTTTCCTGGCCTGCGGCTACGCGCTGCTGGCTGATCAGGGAGTATTCGTCCTGCGCTTCACGGCTGACGTTGTAGCGTGCGGCTACGATGTCGGCAGTTTCGATCATGGACAGGTACAGCTCAGGCTTGTTCTTCATGATCCATTCGTTGGTGCCACGGAACATGTTGATCTTGTCGTTCTGGCACAGGCTGATGGATTCAACACCACCGGCAACGATGGCCGGAATTTTTTCGCTGATCACGCGCTGGGCGGCGATAGCGATGGATTGCAGACCGGAGCTGCAGAAACGGTTCAGCGACATACCAGCGGTCGTCACCGGCAGACCGCCACGAATGGCTGCCAGGCGGGCCATGTTCTTGCCCTGCGCGCCTTCGTGGAAGGTGGCACCGAGGATCACGTCTTCAACCAGTGCAGGGTCGATACCGGCACGCTTGACCGCTTCTTCGATAACAAAGCCGGCCAGATCAACACTGTGAGTGTCGTTCAGCGCACCGCGATAGGATTTGCCCAGGCCGGTACGGGCCGTGGATACGATTACTGCATCAGTCATGGTTCAGCTCCTGTTTTTCAAGCCTGGCGCCCGGGGGCGCCATATACATTATGAGTTGACGGTCAACCCGCCTGTTCCTGTCGATCGCCCCAGGCAGCGAGGGTTTCCCGCGCCTCACGATAGGGTTTGATACCCATCCACAGCAATACCACGGCACCAATGGTAATGATGCTGGCAACCCAGAAGATCGAGTAGCGGATAGCCATATCATCCTGGAAGACATAGTCGGTGACCAGCGCTACAGCAGTGGGGCCAATGCCCAAGCCGATCAACGTAATAACAAACAGATAGATAGCCGAGGCCTGACCACGCATGGAGTTGGGCATGACTTCCTGAATCGCTGCCGGCGCAACACCAAAGGGCATGGCTACGGTAAAGACATTGAAGAACATGACCACCCACAACAGGGTCATGTCATCCATCAGGTAGACCACATTACACACCAGGGTCAGCACAGCGGAAAGCAGGCCCACGCGCATGTTGGCATCACCGTAACCACGACGTGCCAGATAATCGGACAGACGGCCACCAAAGACGATACCCAGCGAGCCCGCCACCATGACCAGACTGCCATAGTAGACACCGACTTCACCCGGGGTCAGACCATGGGTACGAATAAAGAAGGTCGGAATCCATGCTGACGCGCCGTAGGAAGCAAACGATAGACAGGCAAAGCCGAAGTTATGGCAGATCACCGCCTTGCGGATACTCAGCAGGTAATTACCCACATCCCTCAGGGGTACAGCCACACCGGCACCAACGCCTTTACGGCTGGGCTCTTTGATCGCCAGCAAGACGAGGCTGAACATCGCACCGACGGCACCCAGCA
Source organism: uncultured Halopseudomonas sp. (assembly GCA_964474945.1). GTDB lineage: Bacteria > Pseudomonadota > Gammaproteobacteria > Pseudomonadales > Pseudomonadaceae > Halopseudomonas. The sequence goes on from CAYYUQ010000035.1 coordinate 6,174, forward strand.
CCAGGAAGATCAACTGCCATGGGCGAATGACACCGACCACCGGCAAGCTGACCTCACCCTGAGCATTAGCCCAGGTAATGACGATGCCGCCGAGCAGGAAAGCCATACCCGCGCCCAGGTAAATACCCATGGAGTACACGCTGATGGCAGTAGCGCGTTTCTCCGGCGGGAAGCTGTCAGCCATCAGCGAGTAGGCAGCCGGTGACAGCGCGGCTTCACCGGCGCCAACCCCAATACGGAACAGCACGAAATGCCAGTACGTCTTGGCCAGACCGCAGGCGGCGGTCATCAGACTCCAGAAGAAAATACCCCAGGCAATCAGCCCGCGGCGACTGCGGGTGTCGGCCACCCGACCCAGCGGGATACCGGCAATGGTGTAAAAAATAGCGAAGGACAAGCCCATCAATAGACTCATCTGCGTATCGGAAATACCCAGGTCCGCACGAATCGGCCCTACCAGCAGGTTGAGAATCTGGCGATCGATAAAAGACAGGACGTAGGCCAGCAAAAGAATTACAACGGTAAACCAGGCCCGTGCGGTAGTCGGATAATTATTATTGTTCAACACTTAGTGTTACCCCGATACATAAGTGGACTTCGCCGGAAGACTATCAGGTTCGCACAGCGAAAGTCGATTTCGAAAACACTGCATCAACAAATAGGATGCGGAACTATCATTTTGAGCTATGACGGTTTCAAATCATGAATTCCGGTCGCACCTTCTTCGGAATCTCAGGCGCACAGATCCGCCTCGCCAGGCTGGTCAGCGTATCCACGAATACAAAAAACAAAGGAACGACAAACGGAGCGGCGAACGCCGCTCCGGAGCAATTATCAGTGCTTGATGAATAGCAGTGTCATGCGATCGCTTTCGCCGATCGCCAGGTACTGAGCGCGGCCGTCATCACCCAGCCGCAAGGTCGGCGGTAACGTCCATACCCCTTCAGGATGATTGGTGGTATCACGCGGATTCTGGTTCACCGGACTGCGCGCGACCAGTTCAAAACCTGCCTCTTCGGCCAGTTCGACAATCAGCTCTTCAGTGACGTAGCCGGATTCAATCATGGTTTCCAGATCCGTACCGATACGCGCCCGGTGCTCCACCAGTCCAAGCATACCGCCCGGCTTGAGCGCGGCATGCATCTTGGCGAAGACCAGCGCGGCTTCATCCCGTCCCTGCGCCAACCAGTTATGCACATTGCGGAAGGTCAGAACCCGGTCGGCGGATCCTGGGGGCGCTATCGGCGTATCCGGATCAAAATTCAATACCGTCAATTGCACCCGATCATAGGCCTCGGGTGACTCGCTCAACTTTTGCTCAAAACGTGACCTGGACTTGCGGAAATACTCCACCTGGCTATCAGGTTCGAAATGCGCGGCTATATATGTACCTTCATCGCGCAGCAGCGGTGCGAGGATCTCGGTGTACCAACCGCCACCGGGCCATATCTCTACCACTGTGTGCTGCGGTTCAACAGCAAAGAAAGCCAATGTGCGTTCCGGGTTGCGCCCCGCGTCGCGCATCACGTTACTGATGGAGCGGTGCGCGCTGCCAACAGCCTGCCTGATCAATTCCTGTTGCTGCGGCTCCAGTCTCGGCGCGGAGGTAAATTCCTGAGCGGTGGCCAGGCCGGCGAACAATACCAGCGCAGCACCTGAAAGCGTCTTCAACATACTTTTCTCCATAGGCGGGTGTGTTTCGACATGCAGGCGGCAGGCCTATCAGACTTGCTTATACACCTCCATTCCAACTACAGGACATGCTTTTCCCGCTGCCTGTCCATCTATAAGGTCAGCGTCAGCCAATCACATACCACAGTGATTCAATCTACTCCGACTCTGCAGGGAGCCATTATGTTCGACCTTACCCCACGCATTCAGGAACTGAAACAACAGCTCGAATCCTTCATGGATGAGCATATTTACCCCAATGAAGCGCTGTTCTATGAGCAGGTTCAGCAGAATAAGTGGGGCCACCCGGCCATTCTGGAAGAGCTGAAGAAGAAGGCTAAAGCCCAGGGTCTGTGGAACCTGTTCCTGCCCGAGTCCGAGCGTGGCGCTGGTCTGAGCAACGAAGAGTATGCCCACCTGTGTGAAATCATGGGTCGCGTTTCCTTCGCTGGTGAGGTATTCAACTGCAACGCCCCCGATACCGGCAACATGGAAACCATCGAGCGTTACGGTAGCGAAGAGCACAAAGAGAAGTGGTTGAAGCCGCTGCTGGCCGGTGAGATCCGTTCCTGCTTCTCCATGACCGAACCGGACGTCGCATCCTCTGACGCCACTAACATCGAATGCGAAATCCGCCGCGATGGTGACGAGTACGTCATCAACGGCACCAAATGGTGGTCTTCCGGAGCGATGAACGAGCATTGCAAGATCGCTATCGTGATGGGCAAGACCGACCCGAACGCGCCGCGCCACCTGCAGCAGAGCATGATTCTGGTTCCGCTGGACGCACCCGGCGTGACCGTCGTGCGCGACCTGCACGTTTTCGGCTACGACCATGCCCCGCATGGCCACGCAGAAATCCGTTATGAGAATGTACGGGTGCCGGTTTCCAACATCCTGCTGGGTGAGGGTCGCGGCTTCGAAATTGCTCAGGGTCGCCTTGGGCCAGGCCGTATTCACCACTGCATGCGCGCCATCGGTCAGGCCGAGCGTGCACTGGAAGCCATGTGCCGCCGCGCCGCTGAGCGTGTGGCCTTCGGCAAGCCGATGTACAAACTGGGTAGCGTGCCAGAAATGATCGCCCGCTCCCGTTGCGAAATCGACCAGGCCCGCCTGCTGACCCTGCATGCTGCGCGCAGCATGGACAAGTACGGCAATAAGGTGGCCCGTCAACAGATCGCCATGATCAAGGCCGTCGCCCCGACCATGCTGTGCAACGTGATCGACCGCGCTATCCAGATCTATGGCGCCAAGGGCGTCTGTCAGGACAGTTTCCTTGCCTCTTCCTACGCCAAGGCGCGTACCCTGCGTCTGGCAGACGGTCCGGACGAAGTGCACCTGAACGCCATTGCCAAGCTGGAAATGGGTCAGTACCTGTAAAGGTACTGGCTGGCAGCGCCTGTGCCGTCATTGCGCGAAAGCCGGGGATGACGCGGGAAGGGTTGCCACTATTTCGGCATCCCCGCGTACGCGGGGATGCATGGCGGTAAGCGCCAGTTCATACATTCATCACCTCCTGACAGGAGCCTTCCATGAGCTCTCTTTTTGATCTGACCGGCAAGGTCGCCATTATTACCGGCTCGACCAAGGGCATCGGCAAATCCATCGCCGAAGAATTCGCCAAAGCCGGCGCCCGTGTTGTCATCTCCAGCCGCAAGGCCGACGTCTGTGAAAAGGTCGCTGGCGAACTGCAAGCGCAAGGTTTCGAGGCGCTGGCAGTACCCTGTCACGTGGGCGACAAGGCCCAGTTGCAGAACCTGGTCGACACTACCCTCAATACCTGGGGCAAGATCGATATTCTGGTATGCAACGCCGCTACCAACCCGGTGTATGGCCCAACCGCTGAAGTCAGTGACGAGGCCTTCGACAAGATCATGGGCACCAACGTCAAGGGCACCTTCTGGCTGTGCAACATGGTCATTCCGCAGATGACCCGTCTGGGCGGTGGCTCCATCGTGCTGCTGTCGAGCATTGCCGGTATCCGTGCCAGCGCCAATATCGGTGTCTATGGCATGTCCAAGGCGGCTGAAGCCGGACTGGCGCGCAACCTGGCGCTGGAATACGGCCCGCAGAATATCCGCGTCAATGCCATTGCACCTGGTCTGATCCGTACCGATTTCGCCCAGGCTCTGCTGGATGATCCGGATCGTCTGGCTCGCGTTGAGCAATCCCTGCCGCTGCGCCGGGTCGGTGACGCGGTGGATATTGCCGGTGTCGCGCTGTTCCTCGCCTCTTCGGCAGGTGCCTATGTCACTGGCCAGACGATTGTTGCTGACGGTGGCGATACCATTACCTGACACCCTGCGAGCCTGCACGGCTGGCATATTTGCCGGCGCAGTGGCAGGCTCTGATAGTAAATTCACAATCATAAAATCATATGCATGGGATCCTGTAGATGAGCGAAGCCATCCTGATCGACGTATTGCCAGCCCACCGCTTTGATGAAGCCAGGCTGGCGGCCTACCTGAAAGGACGCATACCGGGCGTTGAGCACGGCATACAGATCAAGCAGTTCCAGGGCGGGCAATCCAATCCGACCTTTCTGCTGACAATTGCTGACAAGCGCTATGTACTGCGCAAGAAGCCACCGGGCAAACTGTTGCCATCGGCACATATGGTTGAGCGGGAATATCAGGTGATCAGCGCGCTGGGCGCAACTGATGTGCCGGTACCCACCGCCCACCTGCTGTGTGAGGATTCGGAAGTCATCGGCACCGCGTTCTACATCATGGACCATGTCGAGGGTCGGGTTCACTCCCATCCGTTGCTGGAAAAGGTGGCCATCGATCAACGCATGCCTATCCATCGCTCGATGATCGAGACCATGGCCAAGCTGCACAATGTTGACTGGAAGGCCATCGGGCTGGAAAGCTACGGCAAGCACGAAGGCTATGTTCAGCGCCAGATCAAGCGCTGGAGCGGACAGTTTGAAGCCAGCCGTACCGGCGACATGCCGTCCATGGATGCACTGATGGCCTGGCTGCCGGCCAATGCTCCGCAGGATGACTTCACCACCATCGCCCATGGCGACTTCCGTATCGGCAACCTGATCCTGCATCCGCAGGAACCCAAAGTGGTGGCCATTCTCGACTGGGAGCTGGCGACCCTTGGCCACCCGCTGTCGGATCTGGCGTACTGCTGTCTGCCTTACCACCAGCACACTGGTTTCGAAGGGATGCGCGGCCTGAAGGGCCTCAATCTCAAGGACTTCAATGTGCCGGAAGAGCAGCAGGTATTGGACTGGTACTGCGAATTCACCGGCCGCTCCGAGATTCCGGACTGGAATTTCTTCCTGGCCTTTTCGCTGTTCCGTCTGGCGGCCATTGTTCAGGGCGTCTATCACCGCGCGCTGCAGGGCAACGCCAGTAACGCCGACGCCCTCGAAGTGGGCAAGCGCGCCAGTCTATTGGCCGATGTCGGCTGGGAAATTGCCCAGAGCAAGTAACCTCTCCTGGGAGCGTCGAGCACCAGCTCGATGGGCAGCCAGCAGGCGGCCACCGGCCAAAGCCGCCGAATGACCTCTCAGCAAGCGGCTTGACGCTCCGAGGCTCGCTGCCCGGGAGTGTCGAGGACGACCTCGGCACTCCCTGCCGGCCTCCGTCCCACCAGGCCATCCATCATTTGAGGTATTTCATGTCCAAACTCATAAAGCGCGTACTGCTTACCAACGACGATGGCTGGCGCGGGCCGGGATTCAAGGTGCTCGAAGAGATCGCCAACGAGATCGCCGAGGAAGTCTGGCTGGTCTCTCCTGACCTGGATCAGAGCGGCGTCTCCATGTCCATCTCGGTACACCATCCGCTGCGGGTTCATCAGTTCGAAGAGCGCCGCTTCAGTGTCAGCGGTACGCCCAGTGACTGTATTCTGCTCGGCGTGGCGGAGCTGCTGCCGGCAAAACCCGACCTGATTCTGTCCGGCGTCAACCGGGGCGCCAATATCAGCGACTCGGTGGCCTATTCCGGCACCATCGGCGGCGCCCTGACCGGTACTCTGCTGGGTATCCCCGCGATTGCCTTGAGCCAGGCCTACCACACGACCAATCCGGTTTACTGGGAAACCTCCCGGCACTATGGAGCGCAGCTGGTGCGCCAGCTGCTGGAAACCGGTTGGCCGGAAGATTGCGCCATGAACATCAACTTCCCGGCGCTGCCACCGAAGGATATACGCGGCGTGGCGATTTGCCGGCCACAGCGTGGCAGCATTGGCGGCGTGCAGATCGAGCGGCGCGAAGACACGCGTGGAGTGCCTTATTACTGGCTTGGCTTCCAGCGCCAGAGCGAACGCATTACCGGCCGGGATACCGATGTCGGCGCCCTGCGTGATGGGCTGATTGCCCTGTCACCGGTTCGCTTTGAGCGTGGTATCGCCGACTCCTGGCATCTCGATACCGAGCAGCTGGCCGGCCGGCTGGGCATCAATACCGAAGAGCGGGACGCAGCCCCCTCGATTGATCCGAGCATCGATCACTGAGCCTGACAACAACGCGAACAACAACAGGAGACAACCATGCAACGTTTTGATAACAGAATCGTTCTGATCACCGGAGCCGGCAGCGGCATCGGCCGCGCCACGGCCAAACGTCTGGCCAGCGAAGGCGCCCGCCTGATGCTGGTGGATCGCAACGCTGAAGGTCTGGCGCAGACTCTTGCCGAGCTGCCTGCCGGTACCGAAGTGTTGCATCGGGAGCTCGACGTAGCCGATGAAGCGGCGGTAGAGCAATGCGTGGGGGATACGGTAAGCCACTACGGTCGACTGGATGTGCTTTGTAACAACGCCGGGATCGCCGGTGGGGATTACAGCATAGCGACGGATCAGAGTCTGGAAACCTGGCAGAAGATCATCAACGTCAACCTGTTCGGCGTGATGCTGTTCACCAAATACGCGTCGCGCCAGATGCGCGAGCAGAACGGCGGCGCCATCGTCAATACGGCCTCGGTTGCCGGGATTCGTTCCGGGGCTGGCGGCAATGCCTACAGCGCGTCCAAGGCCGGTGTGATCAACTTCACCATGACGGCCGCCTGCGATCTGGGCGAGTGGAATATCCGCGTCAACGCGGTCTGCCCGGGCCTGATCGAGACCGGCATGACCCAGCGGGTATTTGATCACGCGCGGGCGATCAACAAGGAAGGCAAACTGGGCTCGCGTTGCGAGCTGCGTCGCTATGGTCGTCCCGAGGAAATTGCCGGGGCCATCGCCTTCCTCGCCAGCGATGATGCCAGCTATGTCACCGGTCAGGCGCTGGCGGTCGATGGTGGCAACACCGCCTCACTGAACCTGCCGGGAATGAAGTTCTGATTTATTGTCAGTGCTTGCGTGTCTGTGCAGGCCTCTGCCTTGGGACGGCGGAGGCTGCGAGGGTTTTCTCTAGCCTCACCTGAGAAGTCTGCTGGCGGACTGGGATGCAGGAGTGTGCCGACCGTCGGTTGTCAGGGATGACAACCGCGAGCTTACAGGGACGTATTGCAGTGTGTCGGCACGGCCCTGCACCACAGCACGACCCTACACAGAGTCTCCGTTAACGTTTCCCAATCAGGCCGACAGGCTCTCCAGCGGCCCGAAGAACTCATAGCGCTGGTTCTCTGTCGGGATGCCTCGCTCGTTCAGCAGTTTCTGACAGTTCTGCATGAAAGGTTTGGGACCCAGGAAATAGACATCGACATCGGTACTGTCCGGCAGCATGGCACTGAGTTTCTGTTGGTCGAAGAAGCCCGTATCATGAGCCTGATCCCCTTCCAGCGGGTCGCTGTAGACATAACCCACCTTGAGGTTGTCGTGCTGCGCCGCCAACGCATCCACGTGGGAGCGGAACGCATGGGTGCTGCTGTTCAGCGCACCGTGCAGGAAGTACACCTGCCGCCCGCTTTCCAGTGCCGGCTGCAACATGCTGATAGCCGGGGTGATGCCTACACCGCCGGTCAGCAATACCAGCGGGCGCTGTTGCTGATTCAATACGAAATTGCCACTGGGCGCGGTCAGCTGCAGCGTGTCGCCGACCTGTACCCGGTCATGCAGATAATTGGAGACCTCGCCTTCTGCCTCGCGCTTGACGCTGATGCGGTAGTGGCTCTGACCCGGACGGTCGGACAGCGAATAGTTACGGCGCAGGCTGCGGCCGTCAATATCCACGATGATGCAGGTAAACTGCCCGGGGATGAAGTCCGCCAGCGGCCCGCCGTCGCTGGGCACCAGATAGAAGGAGGTGATCACCTCGCTTTCCTGCTCCTTGCGCTGCACGGTAAAGGAACGTTCACCGCGCCAGCTCCCGAGCGTCTCGGCGTTGCGCTGATAGCGCTGCTCTTCAGCGGCGATCAGGATGTCCGCCAGCTGACCGTAGGCTTCGCCCCAGGCAGCCAGCACCTCGTCACTGGCGGCTTCGCCCAGTACTTGGCGAATCGCCGCCAACAGACACTCACCGACAATCGGGTAATGCTCGGGCTGGATATTCAGTGAGACATGTTTCTGCACGATCAGCGATACCGCATCACCCAGAACTTCCAGCCGATCCAGGTTGGCCGCATAGGCGACGACTGCATTAGCCAGCGCCTGGGGCTGGGTGCCTTGGCGTTGGTGCGCTTCATTGAAATAGGCCTTGACCGCCGGGTAGCGCTCGAACATCAAGGGATAGAAAACCTCGGTGATGGTGGCGGCGTGTTCGCGGACGACGGGCAGGGTTGCGGCGATAATGTCTTTGCTCTGTTGGGTTATCATGGTGTCTCTCTTATTATATTTGACTTATATCAAGCCGTTTAACCAGAGCATGTATCGTGCCAGAGACAATCCTGACTTGTTCTGCGGCCTCCAGCGGAGCGGTGTACAATCAACAACACTCACAATGATGTATAAAACACAGCAGGCTGTTCATATGACAACGAACAACAGCTACCCGCTACTCGGCGTGATTGCCGATCTGGGCCGCGACATGACGCCGACCGAACGCTATGCACAGCTGCTGGCCACCATTCGCCAGGTCCTGCCCTGTGATGCCCTTGCGCTGCTTCAGTTGCGGGGTGACGAACTGGTCCCGCTGGCCGTGGACGGCCTGAGTATCGATACGCTGGGCCGGCATTTCGTCATCGAGGATCATCCGCGTCTGGCAAGGATTCTGCTCAGTCAGGAATCAGTACGCTTTGCTGCCGACTCGCCGCTACCCGATCCCTATGATGGCCTGCTGCATACGGTGGAAGGCGATCTGCACGTGCATGACTGCCTGGGTATCACCTTGCAGATACAGGGTGCGCCCTGGGGTGTGCTGACGCTGGATGCCCTGAATGCCAATGCCTTCGACCGGATCGATCCCGGTCAGCTGCGCTACCTGGCGCGACTCAGTGAAGCGGCTATCCGGATTACCGAGCTGACCATCCAGCTGCAGAGCCGCACCGAGCATCATCAGGCCATGACCCGGGCGCTGGTGGCGGACGGGCAGCAGGAACTGATCGGACACAGCCAGGCCATGGCGCAGCTGCAGCAGGAGATAGAGATGGTGGCGCACTCGGATCTGGCGGTACTGATCACCGGCGAAACCGGCGTCGGCAAGGAGTTGGTGGCCCGACGGGTGCATGCGCTGTCGCAACGTGCCCAAGCCCAGCTGATTTTTGTGAACTGCGCTGCACTGCCAGAAAACCTGGTCGAGAGTGAGCTGTTCGGCCATACCCGAGGCGCCTTTTCCGGCGCCGTGCAAAGCCGGGCCGGCAAGTTCGAGCTGGCCCACGGTGGCACCCTGTTTCTTGACGAAGTGGGCGAACTGCCGCTGACGGTGCAGCCCAAATTGCTGCGCGCCCTGCAGAGCGGTGAGGTGCAGCGGCTGGGTAGCGACAGTCCCCATCAGGTCGATGTGCGCGTCATTGCTGCGAGCAACCGGGATCTGCAGCGAGAAGTGGCGGAAGGACGTTTCCGTGCCGATCTCTTTCATCGCCTGGGTGTGTACCCCATTGCCGTGCCCAGCCTGCGTAAACGGAGCAAGGATGTACTGCTGCTGGCCGGACACTTTCTCGAACAGAACCGGCGACGTATCGGCCTGCGTGGCCTGCGGCTGGACGCCAGTGCCAAGGCGGCCTTGCTGGCCTACCCCTGGCCGGGGAATGTACGGGAACTGGAGCACTTGATCAGTCGCGCCGTGCTCAGGGCCCAGGCCGGTCAGGACGGCAGCCGGCGCTTGCTGACCCTGACCGCCGCGCTGTTGGAGCCGGGTAGCCCCTCATCCGCTCGCCAGATGGCGGGCGCGGCAGGCGAACCGGCAACAGCCGAATCCAGACCGGTTCAGGCCAGACCGGGGCAGACATTGCGTGAGGCTACGGATGAGTTCCAGGTACAACTGATCCGTGAGGTGCTTGAGCGTCACGGCAATAACCAGAGTCAGGCGGCGAGAGAGCTGGGCGTTGATCGCGGCAACTTCTCGCGCCTGCTCAAGCGCCTGGATGCCTGAGGTTCAGCAGCAGATCAATGCTGATCTGCTTGCTTCGCCCGGCGCGGGATGGTCTTCAGCAGCTCTTCAGGGGTGATGGTACCGACGATATTCTGCTTGCTACCGGGCTGCGGCAGATTGAGGATGTTACCGCGCATTTTGCCGATCACATGCATCTCGCACGGTTTGCAGTCGAACTTCAGTGTCAACACATCATCGCCATGCACCAACTGCATGGGCTCCACTCTGGTTCGTACTCCTGTTACCCCCTTGGCCTGTTTCGGGCACAGATTGAATGAGAAACGCAGGCAGTGTTTGGTGATCATCACTGGCACTTCGCCGGTCTCTTCATGTGCCTCGTAGGCCGCATCAATCAAGGTCACCCCGTAACGCTGATAGAAAGCCCGCGCCTTGTGGTTGTACACATTGGCGAGGAAGGTCAGGTGTGACTGCGGATAGACCGGCGGCGGTACGCTCACCGGCTTGCGGCTACCGTGGGGGAAGGCCGCGATGCGTGCCGCGCTCAGTTGCTCGATCAGCTCTCGGCGCAGCGATTTCAGTTGCGAGTTGGGCACAAAGGGCATGAATTCCCCTTCGATCTCTACTTGCTGGGCGTAATACCGGGTAGTGCCCAACTGACCGAGCAGATCACGCAACTGATCCATCGCTCTTTCGGTCTGTCTGGCCGGTTCAAAGGGCCCCGTCAATTGACTGCTGACGCTGATCCCCTCTTCACTGGCAGCGCTGAGCTGCACATTGTCAGCACTCAGTTGAACCAGCCAGCGCAGGCCGATACGACGCTCAGCAGAGACCTTCTGCAAGGCCTGCTGCCAGTTGTGATCGAGGTTGCGACTGAGCGTCTGTGGCAGGCGCGCCCGACGCAGTTGCTCGGGTAGCTCATTGGGTTCGATACGGTACTGCCAACGGGGCTGACCGTCTTCCTCGAATTGTTGCAACTGCTCGGCAACGTTAGCGCGGAAACCGACCACCTCGCGCTTGACCATCACGTTGAGGCCATCACCGTTGGACAGCGGCTCATGGGTCACCGCCAGCAGGTCATGTCCGCGGATCTGTTGCAGCTCGCCAACCACCAGCCCGGTGAAGGTTGGTGAGTCGAAGGCACCGATATCGATCTTGCGGTCGGTAACAAAGTAATCCGTGCTGCCCCGGTGGAAGGTCTTGTCCGGGTCGGGGACGAAGAAGTGCTCGGTACGTCCACTGGAAGCGCGCGCCAGCTCAGGGCGGTTTTCCAGAATGGCGTCCAATTGCTGACGATACCAGGCGGTAATGTTCTTCACATAACCCATGTCCTTGTACCGACCTTCAATCTTGAATGAACGAATACCCGCATCGATCAACGCTTCCAGGTTGGCCGATTGGTTATTGTCCTTCATCGACAACAGATGCTTTTCGTAGGCGATAACACCACCACGCTCATCCTTCAGGGTATAGGGCAGACGACAGGCCTGGGAGCAATCACCGCGGTTGGCGCTGCGACCAGTCTGCGCATGGGAGATGTTGCACTGTCCGGAGAAGGCCACGCACAACGCACCATGAATGAAGAATTCCAGCGTTGAATCAACCTGCTGATGGATCGCCTTGATCTCCTGCAGATTGAGTTCGCGCGCCAGCACCAGTTGCGAGAAGCCAGCCTGATCAAGAAAGCGGGCCTTATCCAGCGTGCGGATATCACACTGGGTACTGGCGTGGATCTCGATCGGCGGAATGTCCAGCTCCATGATGCCCATGTCCTGGACGATCAGCGCATCCACTCCGGCATCGTATAGCTGATGGATCAGCTGGCGTGCGCCTTCCAGCTCGTCGTCATGCAGGATGGTATTAAGCGTGACGAAGATACGCACATGGAACAACCTGGCGAAACGCACCAGCTCGGCAATCTCAGCCACGCTGTTTTCCGCATTATGCCGCGCACCAAAACTCGGGCCGCCAATATAGATGGCATCAGCGCCGTGCAGAATGGCCTCACGGGCAATGGAAACATCCCGGGCCGGGCTGAGCAGTTCGAGGTGATGCTTGGGAAGAGACATGGCGACAACCGCATTACTGGAAAGGCGCCGATTGTAGCCCGATTGGCGGAATGCTGCATGGGCAGGCGATAGATGAAGCCTTGAGCTTTCGCCAATATGGGTGACTGTTCCCGATCCAACAAAGCTGCACAATGCCTGACCCCGTGCCGTTGTTGGCTCAGCCATGCGCTCCTTGTGATTGATAACAGAGGAAGCATCCATGATTCACCCACCCACCCACCCACCCGCCCGCTCCCGCTACCTGCTCAGTCCTGGCTTGTTGATCTGCCTGTCACCGCTTACGCGCTCAACCCCAGGCCAACCCCGGTGCCGCCTGAACCCGAACCAGCGCCCTCGCCCACGCCCGGCGACGCTGCCTGCTTAAGCGCGCCCATCGGCTTTGCCGCACAGAATGGCGTCACTACCGGCGGTGCCGGCGGCTCGGTGGTTACGGTACGCACCGGACAGGAGATGGCCAACGCGCCGGCCCGACATGATTCCAGCTGGAAGAGCAACAATAATCACCGCACCATCATTCGCGTCGACGGCACCATCAATGCCGGCAACTCACCGGTCACCCGCTTTGACATCAAGGATACCGGCAACCTGTCACTGATCGGCAGCGGTCGCGGTGTGCTGGATAGGCGAGGCATTCTGATTCGTGGCTCACGCAACATCATTGTGCGTAAAAGGAAAGGATAACCATGGCGGCGGACGCCGCCATGGTTGGTCGGGTTAGATTGCAGGACAGGGCGGCAGATCTGCGCGAGGTGCGGGGTCTTCACCCGGGATGAAGCCTCTGGTATAGCTACAGCCGTACGTCGGCTCAGCTACCACCTCCGGATCCAGCACTTCGTCGCCCAGTGGCTTGGTTCCATCAATGACCCACGTCAGCCAGTCGTTCATGGCCTCGTTCATCTCCTGGAAGTTGAAATCGCAATGCCCGGGGGCGCGAATGGCACGCTGAACCAGCAGACCCTCGTTGCCATTGGCTTCGGCCTTTTCACGATACAACTGCTGATGACGGAACGGCACATAGAAGTCGCCCAGGGTATGCATGGTCAATACCGGTACATCGAAGTCACCATCGACCAGCGGAATCCAGCGCACCCCATCGTTACGCAACGGGTTGGCATCCGGATCGGCACTGACCCGATCGACACTCTCGTTGAACTCGAGCTCCTCTGCGGTCGGCTCTTCGTCGGCCGTCCAGCGATACACCTGATCCTGGTTGCCGTAGCCGTTAAGGGCGAGGATGCCATTGATGTCCCCGGCTGATCCACCGGTTCCCAGAACAGCCATCTGCCACATGCTTTGCTTGAACCCATGCTCAAAGATGGGTCGCTGCCCACCAGTCAGATTGCGCACGATCTCTATCAGACGTTCACCTTCCACGCCTCGGGGGTCGAGCCAGTTTGGCGTTGTCCCGGTAAACGTGAACAGGCTATTCAACATCTGCGGCAACAGATCCGGGAAGTCAGCGTAATCGCTGTCGCCGAATCCGCTCAGCTCCATGAGCACCCTGGGGTAATCACCCAACCACTGGAACTGATTCTGCTCAGCCTGACAGAAAGGAGCCGCCCCCTCATATGGCACCTTGAACTGAGTGCGCTCCATGTTTTCCCGATCTACCGCGGCCGCAGCGATGTGGCCACCCATGGACACACCGGAGATCAGGTATTGCTCTGGTTCCGGCCACGTCTCACCAGAATCCCGCGCTACGTAATCCATCACTTCCAAAGCCAGCTTATTGGTATCTTCGATTCCCGCACGAGCATCATAGAAGTTGGCCGAGTAGGATGACGAGGCCCATGCATAGCCCCTTGCAAGGACAGCCATACGCCAAGGCAACGGCGGCTCGACGGTGGTCAGGTTTTCACCCTCACCGCCGTATCCCCTTGTCCACATGACGAGGCCGGCACCGGAATAGTTAGCCGGAACTTCCAACGCGTACGCGGCTTCACCCTGCAATCCATCGTAGGTGCCAAAATAGACCATGGCACCCGACAGCGCGGCGAACGGCTTTTCGACCGCAACGAAAACACGATCATCATGCTCGCGGGTCATTTCCGGCGGTGCCGTCTCGTCGTCATCGCGCGAGCTGCTGCCGCCGCCCCCGCTCAGACAACCACTGAGCACCAACGCGGACAAAGCCATGGGTACAGCGGGTGAATACCGCCTGTAATTGCGCAAGGTAAACCTCCAATGTTCTTCTTGTAATTGTTATACGTGGCGGGCTTCGAGCGAGCCCAGCGCACCTTACAGCTTAGCGGAGTATTAGCACCTGTGATGCGTTATCACGATAAGTGATACTGCCACCACCACCCGGCTTTACTTGAGCCCTAGCCGCCGCGCCAGCTTGTGCAGGTTGCTGGCATCCAGTTCCAGCAGTTTCGCTGCGGCGCTCCAGTTGTTGCCGGTGGTCATCAGCGCCAGGCGGATCTGTTCCCGCTGACAGGCTTCAACGCTCAGACGCAGGGGCTGCACTTCGCCGTCGGTCAGTACTGCCGTCGGCTGGGTCACATCGGCCAGGGCAGTGCCGCCGACCGGGATATCCAGCAACGCGGCATCCAGCGAGAGCATGGCCTGCCGTGAACCATTACGACCCAGCGCCTTGATCGCCGCGCGACTGATGACATGCTCCAGCTCGCGCACGTTACCTGGCCAGTCATAATTCAACAGTGCCTGCTCCGCATCCACAGAGAGGCGCAGGCTACGTACACCCAGACGGGCGCGGTTCAGCTCCAGAAAATGTCCCGCCAACAGCAGCGCATCATTGTCCCGCTCGCGCAAAGGCGGAACGGGCACTGGGTAAACCGATAATCGATGATACAAGTCCGCACGGAAGTCGCCCTTGGCCACTGAATCGGCGAGGTTACGGTTGGTGGCGGCAATGATGCGCACATCTACACGCAACGGCTGATCCGCACCGAGGCGCTGAATTTCACCGTTCTGCAGAGTACGCAGTAACTTGGCCTGCACATGCAGAGGCAGCTCACCCACTTCATCAAGGAACAGCGTACCGCCGTTGGCCGCATCAAACCGCCCCGCGCGATCACTACTGGCGCCCGAAAAAGCGCCTTTAACGTGACCAAACAATTCGCTTTCCGCCAGCGACTCGGGCAACGCCGCACAGTTGACCTGCACCAGAGGTTTATCGGATCGCGGCGAATGACGGTGTAACCAATGGGCAAACAGCTCCTTGCCAACCCCGGTTTCGCCGGTGATCAACACCGTCAGATCCGAATCTGCCACCACCGCCAGCTCATCCAGCAGACGCGTCACCGCAGGACTATTACCGACGATGCCATGCTGTTCCAGGCCAGGCAGTGCTCTGTGGTCATCGGCGCGCACCATGCGCAGTGCACGATTCTCCTGCTCCAGCCGGGTGACTCTGAGCAAGCCTTCGATCAGTGGCAGCAGACGTTGCAGCTTCTGCCGCGCCCGTTCATCAAAGGTGCCGGCCTCCAGCGCGTCCAGCGTCAGGGCACCCCAGAGTTCACCCTCCACATGCAGACTCACGCCCATGCAGTCATGCACCGGCAGCGCTTCTCCGGGACGCTCATCCAGCAGACCGTCGTAGGGGTCAGGCAACGGGCTGTCGGATTCAAACCAGGTAATCTCCCGGCGGGACAACAACGCCGCAAGGCGGGGCTGACGGGCAATATCGAAGCGCCGCCCAAGCGCATCCTGCACCAGCCCCACCGCGGCAACCGGGCGCAGCGAGTCGTTTTCCCGCTGCAACAGCACCACGGCGCCACAAATGAAGGTTTCACGTAACACTTGCACCAGGCGCTGCAGGCGAATGGCGGCGGGCAGTTCTGCGACAAGATCGGGGAGGAGGAAATCTTCTATCACGGTTAAATATACCTTGCGTGGTTTTGCAAACCATACAACCACTGGGTATAAACTACCAGTAGCAAATTAATTTCTTTAATATCAGTCAGTTACGGATGGCACAAGGGTTGCTTTGTTTCTCAACACTTAGAACCCATCGGAGAGCTTTTATCATGCCCGCAAGCAAAGCGGTAACGACTGATGTTCAGAAGGATTGGCAGCACGCCCCGACGGCGGAGTTGATTCAGCACCTGCTGGATCGCTACCACCAGCGGCACCGTGAGCAGTTGCCGGAGCTGATCCGCATGGCCCGACGAGTTGAGCAGGTACATGGTACTCATCCGGAATGCCCGAACGGCCTGGCTGATCATCTGTCCGAGATTCAGCAGACGCTGGAGAGCCACATGCTCAAGGAGGAACAGATCCTCTTCCCGATGTTGCTGCGTGGTGAGCAGAGCCAGGCACGCGGCCCGATCAGCGTGATGCGCTTTGAGCACGAGCAGCATGAACACGGCATGAGCCAACTGCACGCCCTGACCCGAGGCATTCAGCCGCCGACCCACGCCTGCAACACCTGGCGCACGCTATACCAGGGGCTGGAGGAGTTCTGCGGTGATCTGACCCAGCATATTCAATTGGAGAACGAAGTACTCTTTACTCGCCTCTGACGTGCTGGCTTCACAGGGCGAACATGCTTTTGGCACAGATCACTACCGCTACAGCATGCAGCAACAGACTGACATTCAACCAATGCATGCCACGCTCGGTGATACGCTGGCTACGCCGCAGGAAGATCAACGCCACGTAGTGGCCTATGATCAGAAAGGCCAGGAGGATTTTGAGCGACAACAGCGTCGCAAAGGTGCTGGACAACGGATTGGCCAGCAGGCTGCGGTAAGGCCAGGCGAGTGTGATACCGGCACCGTAGAGCACAATGGCCACAATATGAATAACATGGCGCGCCTGTTGCCCCAACACCGGGCTCAACAGACCACGCACGGAGGAATCCAACCGCTGTGCAGCAGGAGCAAGAATGAGCATTTGGAAGAACAACGTGCCAATAAAGGCTATGGCCGCAAGCAGGTGTAATGTTTTGATCAGTAGGTAGGTCATGTTTTTTCCAGTCGCCGGGCGGACGCGATTGCCACCAGGCAGTTGCTCCCGATGGCCAGCGAAAAAAGCATAACAAGCAATCAGGAGATTTTCATGCAGGATCGTCGTTCCACACTGCCCACGCTATTCGCCTTGGGCTTCCGCCCCCTGTTTCTGGCGGGCGCGTTGTTTGCGGTCATCGCTGTGCCCTTGTGGATTGCTGCTTTCCTCGGGCATATCGACTTCACCCCGGCCGGTGGCTGGCTGACCTGGCACCGGCATGAAATGGTCTTCGGTTTCGGTATGGCTATCGTCGCTGGCTTTCTGCTTACCGCTATTCAGGCCTGGACCGGCGTACCAACCCTTACCGGCATGCCGGTGCTATTAATCGCCGCATTGTGGCTGGCCGGGCGACTGGTATGGCTGTTCAATGCGCCACTCTGGTTGCTGATCCCGGTGGATCTGCTGTTTCTACCGCTGGTGGCGTTAGCCATCGGCCGTCTGCTATGGAAGGTCAAGCAGACCCGCAATTACCCTGTTCTGGTTATGCTTTTGCTACTGACTTTGTGTAATGCACTGGCATTGGCCGGTCTCGCCGACAATGACTTCGCACTGCAGCGCCACGGCGCGGTGGCTGCGCTCTGGTTGATCGCGGGGCTGATGGGTTTGATTGGTGGTCGGGTGATTCCTTTCTTTACCCAGCGCGGCCTGGATCTGCAGGATCCGATAAACGCCCTGCCCCGGCTGGATAATCTGCTCATGGCTGGCAGCATTTTTGTTGCCCTGCTGATGCTGACCGGTGTCGGCTTGAGACCATCTCCGTGGCAGGCTCCGATCTATCTGATTCTCGGGTTGGGCCATCTGGTGAGGCTACTGCGCTGGCATCATCCTGAACTATGGACAGTGCCGCTGCTGTGGTCACTGCACCTGTCCTATGCCTGGCTGGCCTTGGCGTTGATTGCCATGGCACTGTGGCACGGCGGTTGGCTGCTCGGTTTCAGTCAGGCGACTCACCTGCTGGCCATCGGCGGCATGGGCGGCATGATTCTGGCGATGATTTCCCGCGTCAGCCTGGGGCACACCGGACGCCCGTTGAGACCTGCCGCGGCCATGAGCCTGGCTTTTATCCTGCTCAACCTGGCGGTTCCACTACGGGTGTGGCTGAGCATTCCCATGCCCACGACCGGTTATTGGCTGGCTGCAGTTTGCTGGTCCGCTGCCTTTGGGTTGTTCGTCTGGCATTACACGCCGATTCTGATGGCGCCACGGCCGGATGGCCGGCCGGGCTAACCGAACCCGGCAACTGTAGACAAAAGTTACAAGCCCATTGCCTCATCAAGCTGCATGGGCTTGCTCACCTCAATAGCAGGGCAGCCAATCGGCTGCCCAATAAGACTTACCATAGATTGATGACCAAGCCCGGTCGACTTACAGCAGTTCCTTGCGCAGCGCTTCCGGCGACTTGGGCGACAACAGTCCCGGCGCGACGTCCAGCACTGTCTGGGCACCGACAATGCCCTGCTGGTTCAAGCGCCAGGCGGCACGGGCATAGGCCACCAGTACCGCTGCGGTGAACTCGGGGTTGCTGCCAAGCTTGAGGGTGTATTCCATTACCTGTGTCGTGCCGGCACTGGAGGTGCCACTGCGAATCACCACACCGCCATGGGGCATGGCGGCATGCTCGCGCTGGAGCTGCTCTTCACTGATGAAGGTTACGCTGGTGTCGTACTCGGCAAAGTAGTGCGGCATGCTGACAATACTCTGCTCTACCGCTTGCGCATCCGCACCCTCTTCCAACACCACGTAGCATTCACGCTTGTGCTTCTCACGGGTCGTCAGCTCGGGCAGCTCGCCGTTGCGGACGCGCTCGATCGCCGCTTCAGCGGGAATGGTGTACTGCACGCCAGCCTTGACCCCATCGACCCGGCGCACTGCGTCGGAATGCCCCTGACTGAGCCCCTTACCCCAGAAGGTGTAGGTCGCGCCTTCAGGCAAGATGGCTTCGCCATACAGACGGTTAAGGGAAAACAGCCCCGGATCCCAGCCCACCGACAGAATGGCGGTCTTGCCGGCCGGATTGGCGGCCTGATCGATGGCAGCGTAGTACTCGGGAATCATTGCGTGGGTATCGAAGCTGTCCACGGTATTGAACAGCGCCGCCATGGCAGGGCCCTGCTCGGGCAGGTCATTTTTTGAGCCGCCGCAGAGAATCAGCACATCGATCTGATCCTGAAATTGCGCGATGCTGTCTTGCGCGTATACGGGCACATCGGCGTTCAGCAGGCGGACGCTGGCCGGGTCGCGCCGACTGAACACGCCGACCAGTTGCATATCGGGGCTCTGGGCAATAGCCATTTCGACACCACGGCCGAGATTACCGTAACCCGCGATACCAATTCTGATTTTCGGTTGCATATAAAGCCTGTCGTTTCAGTGAGCTAGAAAAACACCCATTATACAGGCTCTATACGCAACCTCGTGCAGCGATCTCCCCGTCCGTCAGTCCTCCAGACAGTATCAAATGATACTGGCGTAACGCCGACCATTGGTGGCGTGCTGGTAGGCGTCAAACACCATGCATATCCGTGCCAACAATGGCTTGCCGACAGGCAATACTTCTATGCCATGCGCACTCAGATTGATCAGCCCATCTTCGTGCATTTGCCGCAGCGTACCCATGCAATCAGCAAAATAGGCGGCAAAATCAATATTGAAGCGCTGCTCCAGATCGGCATAACGCAGCTTGAACTGGCACATCAACTGCTGAATGATCACCCGGCGCAAACGATCATCCGCACTGCATTTCAGCCCCTGACGCAGCGGCAGACGCCCCTGTTCCAGATGCTGCTGATACTCCTGCAGATCGCAGCTGTTACGGCAATAAAGATTACCCACCTGACTGATGGCCGACACGCCCAGACCGATCAGGTCGCACTCCACACCGGCAATATAGCCCTGCAGGCCACGGCTCAACATGCCGGTTTCCCGAGCCAGGCTGAGGTTGTCGTCCGGCAGCGCAAACTGGCCCATGCCGATGAAGCGATAGCCCGCGTCCAGCAGCTGCTGCTGACTATTACCGTGGATCTGCAAGCGAGTCTCTTCGCTCGGCAGCGCCTGCGCCTCTATATGGCGCTGCGGCGGATACTGCTCCGGCAGATGCGTATAGTTGCGCAGGGTCAACCGATCCGGCTTCATGGCTATAACCCGCTCAAGCGTACGGGTAAAGGACTCCGGGGTTTGCCTCGGCAAGCCGCAAATCAGATCCATGTTCACCGAGCGGTAGGCCAGCGCCCGGGCAGCATCCATGACTGCCTGGGTCTGCTCCAGGCTCTGCAGCCGATTGACCGCATACTGCACCTCAGGGTCAAGATCCTGCACGCCGAAACTGACATGGTTGAAACCCAGCTCCCGCAGCAGCCCGAGGGTTGACCAGTCCGCCTCGCGAGGATCGACCTCAATGCTGTAGTCCGCTATGTCGTCTTCATTCAGACTGAAGCGCGACCGCAGCTTGGCCATCAATGCACTGAGATCGGAATGACTCAGGAATGTCGGCGTACCTCCCCCCAGATGCAAACGGGTAACGGGCGACTCCGCTGCTACATGCTCACTGATGAGGTCGATCTCGCGATACAGCGCTTTGAGGTAGGGCTCTGCTCGGCTCCGATCCTTGGTGATGACCCGCGTGCAATAACAGTAGTGGCAGGTATTGGCACAGAACGGAATATGCACATACAAGGATAATGGGCGTTTCAGCCGGCTACTTTCCTTCAGCGCGGCGAACAGATCGGCAGGCAGAATTCCGTCGTAATATTGAGCGAGGGTAGGATAAGCAGTGTAAAGCGGTCCGGCCTTATCATAGCTGCGAATCAAACCCGCATCCCAACTGACTGGATCGGACATGGAAAGAGTACTCCGGTATGTATTCTTGCTGATGGTCGCAGACTACGCGGTTCCGGCATGCGCCCCTTTGACGCATATCAAGGGATACTGCAGAAAGCCCAACCCCGCAGAATTTCCGATACCCGTGAATCGGGCTCTTTATTGCCGTTCAGGTATGGCATGGCGGTGCTTAAATGCTTACCCTTGACGCTGATCAATTACGGATAGACAGCCATGATTTCGACACAGGAACAACGGCAACTGATTCTTCATCATCCGCTGTTTTCTCACTTCAATGAGCTCGCCCAGGAAGAACTGCTGGCAGACGCGGTATTCAAGGAATATCCGCCGCAGGCGCTGATCCAGCGTCAGGGCGATCCTGCTGAGCGCTTCTATCTGGTACAGACGGGCAAGGTGAAGCTGTACCGTATTTCCGCGGACGGCAAGGAAAAAGTCGTCGAGATCATCACGCCCGGCAACACCTTTGCCGAAGCCGTCATGTTCATGCAGC
The DNA here is from genome assembly GCA_964474945.1 of uncultured Halopseudomonas sp. Lineage (GTDB taxonomy): Bacteria > Pseudomonadota > Gammaproteobacteria > Pseudomonadales > Pseudomonadaceae > Halopseudomonas. The sequence goes on from CAYYUQ010000035.1 coordinate 27,592, forward strand.
GCTCGATTTTCCCGGTATGCGCCGAGGCGCTGGAGCCGGTCAAACTGATTGGCTTTTCCAATCGCCTGATGCTCCGCCACCTGGAGCAGAACCCACAGACCTGCCTGCACCTGCTCGGACACATGAGCGTACGCCTGCACCAACGACTGGATGAACTGGAGAACCTGACATTACAGAATGCCACCCAGCGTCTGGCGCTGTATCTGGTGGGACAGGTACGTGATCGTGGGGCAGATAGTGCCGAGATCGAACTGGTATTACCCAAAAGCCTGATCGCCGCACGCCTGTCGATCAAACCGGAAACCTTTTCCCGGGCGATTGCCAATTTGCGCGACCGCGGGCTGATTGATAGCCGCGCCCGGCATATCAGCATTCCCAGCATTCAAAGCCTGCTCAACGAGTTCGCCGAAGGTCAGCTTCCCAGCCCTGAACACCAGGCCGGCATCATCGCCAGCGATGGCCATTGATTACACCAATGATGAAGTGGGTCTGGCGCTCTATCGCCTCCGTGGCATTGGGGCTGGGCGCGCTGGGCATACTGCTACCGGGATTACCTACCACTCCCTTCCTGTTACTGGCCGCGTGGGCCGGCGCCCGCGGCTGGCCGGAAATTGAACTGCACCTGCTAGGCCACCCCAGGTACGGGCCGATGATTATCGACTGGCGTCAACGCCGGGCGGTACCCAGACGGGCAAAGTGGCTGGCCAGCGCACTGATGACCAGCAGCATTCTGATGATATGGCTATTGCCAGCACCCATGATGCTACGCTGGTTTCTGAGCCTTTTTCTACCCTGTGTCGCTCTATGGCTATGGACGAGACCGGACGCCTGAGCTGAGCCGTGGCGTTTCTTTATTATCCGGGTCAACGCGGTATCACCGACGTTCGCGGCGCATGCGGCCGTGGCAGTAAAGTCAGCGGGAATATTGGCGCGATGCAGGATGCAATGACAGGGGTCAATCGCATCCTGCAAGCCAGCCCGGGGCGGGTGGCGAATGTCAGTTGAGACTGTGCAGAATCGCATCCAGCGCCTGGGCTGGATCAGCTGCCGAGGTAATCGGCCGACCAATCACCAGATAGCTACTACCGTACTCCATCGCCTGATGCGGCGTAACAATACGCTTCTGATCGTCGGCACTGGCATCAGCTGGGCGAATACCCGGCGTGACCAGTTTGAACTCTTCACCCAGAGCGTTACGCAACGCCTTGGCTTCACGGGCCGAACATACCACGCCATCCAACCCACATTCCTGAGTCAAACGGGCCAGCCGCTGCACCTGAACCATGGGCTCGATATCAATACCCACTTCCTCAAGGTCTTCTTGCTCCAGACTGGTCAGCACCGTGACAGCGGTGAGCAGCGGCCGCGGACCGGTACGGCTCAACACGTCGCGACAGGCTTGCATCATGCGCCGACCACCACTGGCATGCACGTTGACCATCCATACACCCAGCGCCGCAGCGGAGCGTACTGCCCCGGCTGTGGTATTGGGGATGTCGTGAAACTTGAGATCCAGAAAGACTTCAAAACCCTTGTGTTGCAAGGCTTCAACTACCTGTGGGCCGGCGGCCGTAAACAGCTCCTTACCGACCTTGACACGGCACTGGGCAGGGTCAAGCCGCTCAGCCATGGCTACCGCCGAGGCGGCATCAGGGAAATCCAGGGCAACAATGATAGGGGTTTGGCAGGGCATTTATTTTTCCTGTATCAATTGAATTGCTGCGGGCTGATCGCCGCCAGTTCTCGCCCTTTCAGCGGGCGTATGGTTGACCACCCATGGCAGGTTGGACACTGCCAATGCAATTGCTTCCCGGAAAAGCCACAGGCATGACAACGATACTTGTGCTTATCCACCAGAAGCGCCTCGACGATGCCGCGCAGAATCATCAGATTCGCATAACCACGCGGTTCGACACTGTCCTTGTGCAGGTCAATCAGATAAAGCAGTCCACTCAGGGACGGCTGTTGCTGCAAGTAAACCAGCACATGATTGCTTGCCGCACTCACTCCGCTGCGCCTATGTAGCTCTTCGGCCTTGGCCAACACGGTAGCCATCATCGGCGGCTGGCTATTGTCCAGCACCTCATCCAGATATGCCAGCAAATCCAGTGCGCCCCGCGCAGCGAGCTGATGCAGCAGCGGCAGCGCCTGAGGCACAAAATCCGCATCATGCGTCGCCAATCGTTTGAGCCACTTGCGTGCTTCAGCATCCCGTCCCTGGGCCAGCTCCAACTCGGCCAGCATCAACATGGCGCGGACATTCTCACGCTGGCAATTGAGCGCATCCAGCAACTTACGCCTGGCCCGCGGCGCCTCGCTGCGTGTCAGCGCCTCACGGGCGAGCTCACAATGATAATGCGCCAGGGTCACAGCAAAGGCTTCACGCTCCTTGACCAGGCGCTGCCCCACTTCCACCGCCTGCGTCCAATCACGCTCGCGCTCGTAGATACGCACCAGATCCGCCAGCGCTTCGGCGCGCAGGGTAGAACTGGATTCCACCAGTTCATTCAGTAACCGTTCGGCCCTATGGTGCAGCCCGACAGCCAGGTAATCCCGGGCGAGCTCAAATTGCACACGATCAGCCTGCAAGGCGGTCAGATTGGGCCGGGCCAACAGGTTCTGATGCACCTTGATAGCCCGCTCCACATCGCCCCGCTGGCAGAACAACTTACCAATAGCGATATGCGTTTCGACGGTTTCCGGATTGACTTCCAGCGCACGGATGAAGGTTTCGATAGCCTCATCCGGCTGTTCGTTGAGCAGGTAGTTGAGGCCAATGAAATATTGTTTATCGATAGCACTGGCATGGGGTGCCAGCATCACCCCTACCCTGATCGCTTCGCGACGGCCGAGAAACCAGCCCATACCCAGCGCCACCATGAACAACCCGAGGAACAGCAGTTCCTGCATGGCAATCAGCCTTTTACGGCCTGGGTACGCAGCTTGTCGATTTCCTTGCGGTAGCGGTTCAATTCATTGCTCTGCACCATCAATCGCAAGCGCAGACGCGTGGTAATCAACCAGCCAATTAGAATACCCAGCAGGCTACCGAGGATAAAGGCAATAACCATAAACAGGGAGATGGGAAGTTCAGGGGAGGAAACTTCGAGAAACTGCAAGGCAATGCTCTGCTGATTCTCCAGCATGAAATCAATGGTTGCCAGTGCCACCAATAATAGAACGATGATCAGCACCGCGCGCTTGAACCATTGCATGCCATACCACTCCCATCCGTTAAGCAGGAAGCAAGTATAGCGCAGCCTGGTGCTTTATTATACCGGACGTCAGGTGGTTTCCAGCGACTCGTTAACCCGGTCACGTAACTCCTTACCGGGCTTGAAATGCGGCACGTACTTACCGTCCAGCGCGACCGAATCACCGGTCTTGGGGTTACGCCCTATGCGTGGCGCGCGATAATGCAGTGAGAAACTGCCAAAACCGCGAATCTCGATACGTTCACCCGTAGCCAGTGCGTTGGACATGTGCTCCAACATGGTCTTGATAGCCAGCTCAACATCCCTGGCCGATAACTGCCCCTGTTGTTCGACTATGCGCTCGATCAACTCAGACTTGGTCATGATTTTCCCTTTTTATTCAAGCGAGTAGGATCTGTCCCAAAGGTTTTACCATGCCTGAACTTGTTTGAACAGCCTCATATTGGAAGCCATGTCAACCGGGCATGAAAAATATTTCATCATTGACGTGAATACTTCAGCGCAAGGAAGTGCAGCCTGACTGACACGCAGCCACATCGAGTAGGGTGAGGCGTCGCCGCCTCATCCCTCTCACAGAACCGTACG
>CAYYUQ010000036.1:0-30772 GCA_964474945.1 uncultured Halopseudomonas sp.
CGGGGTGACTCCACCTTCTTTCAGGTGGACGGGTTTGCCGGCTTCGCCGGGCAAAAAAAAAAACCCGGCGCCATAACCGGTCGCCGGGTTCCTGTAGTACAGGCCACTGCCAGGCAGCGGCCAAAAAGATATTAAACGCCGCTGTTCTCAGCCGCGTCAACATCCTTCATGGACAGCTTGATACGGCCGCGGTTGTCCACGTCCAGTACCAGTACCTTCACTTCCTGACCTTCCTGCAGCACGTCGGTCACTTTCTCGATACGCTGGTTGGCGATTTGCGAGATGTGTACCAGACCGTCCTTGCCGGGCAGGATGCTGACGAAGGCACCGAAATCAACAATGCGCTCGACCTTGCCGGTGTAGACCTTGCCGATTTCCGCTTCAGCAGTGATACCGTCAACCCGTGCCTTGGCAGCATTGGCGGCGTCCTTGCTGGCAGCGAAGATCTTCACGGTACCGTCATCGGTGATGTCGATGGAGGCGCCGGTTTCTTCACAGATACCGCGGATGGTCGCGCCACCCTTGCCGATCACGTCACGGATCTTGTCGGAGTCGATCTTCATGCTGATCATGGTCGGTGCGTTGGCGGACAGTTCCTTACGGGAGGCCGGCAGCACCTGGTTCATCTGACCGAGGATATTCAGACGAGCATCGTGGGCCTGGTGCAGAGCCAGCTCCATGATCTCTTCGGTAATGCCCTTGATCTTGATGTCCATCTGCAGCGCAGTCACGCCCTTCTCGGTACCGGCGACCTTGAAGTCCATGTCGCCCAGGTGATCTTCGTCACCTAGGATGTCGGTCAGAACGGCAAACTTGTCGCCTTCCTTGACCAGACCCATGGCGATACCGGCAACCGGCGCTTTCAGCGGAACACCGGCGTCCATCAGGGCCAGCGAGGCACCACAGACCGACGCCATGGAGCTGGAACCGTTGGATTCGGTGATTTCCGATACGACGCGGATGCTGTAGGGGAACTGATCCATATCGGGCATGACAGCCTGGATACCACGACGGGCCAGACGGCCGTGGCCGATTTCACGGCGACCGGTACCACCCATGCGACCACACTCGCCCACCGAATAGGGAGGGAAGTTGTAGTGGAACATGAAGGGGTCTTTCTTCTCGCCTTCCAGGGTATCCAGCAGCTGCGCATCGCGTGCAGTACCCAGCGTGGTCACGACCAGCGCCTGAGTTTCGCCACGGGTGAACAGAGAGGAGCCGTGGGTGCGGTCCAGCACGCCGACTTCGATGTTCAGCGGACGTACGGTCTTGGTGTCACGGCCGTCGATACGCGGGTTGCCGTTAACGATGCTCTCGCGCACGGTGCGGTATTCGATCTCACCGAAGGCATCCTTGACTTCGCCGGCGGCGAACTTGCCTTCTTCCTCACCGGACAGCGCGGCAATGGCAGCGTCACGCAGCTCGCCCAGACGGGCGTAGCGCGATTGCTTGTGGGTGATGGTATAGGCTTCGCTGATACCGGCACCGAACTGGCCCTTGACGGCGTCCAGCAGCGCGGTATTTTCCGGCGCAGGCTGCCAGTCCCATGCGGGTTTGCCGGCTTCGGCAGCGAGTTCCTTGATGGCCTCGATGGCCGGCTGGAATTCCATGTGGGCAAACAGGACAGCACCCAGCATCTGGTCTTCGGTCAGTTCCTGTGCTTCGGATTCAACCATCAGCACGGCGTCTTCGGTACCGGCAACCACCATGTCCAGGCGCGAGGTCTTCAGTTGCTCGTAGGTCGGGTTCAGCACGTAGCCTTGTACGTCGTCGAAACCGACGCGGGCACCGGCGATCGGGCCGTCAAAGGGAATACCGGAAATGGCCAGCGCTGCGGAAGTACCGATCATCGCAGCGATATCCGGATCGGTTGTCTTGTCCGTGGACACCACGGTGCAGACGACCTGAACTTCGTTCATGAAGCCTTCGGCAAACAACGGACGAATCGGACGGTCGATCAGACGCGAGGTCAGGGTTTCTTTCTCGGTGGGACGGCCTTCGCGCTTGAAGAAGCCGCCGGGGATGCGGCCTGCCGCATAGGTTTTTTCAATGTAATGGACAGACAGGGGGAAGAAGTCGCGACCGGCATCGGCGCTTTTTGCGCCCACCACGGTTACCAGAACGCTGACTGCATCATCGATGCTGACCAGAACCGCACCCGAGGCCTGGCGCGCAATACGACCGGTCTCCAGAGTGATGGTGTTATTGCCTAACTTGAATTGTTTGATAACCGGTTTCACGGTGTCTTCTCTCTCTGTATTTACTTGTATTTGCCCTTCGGGAAACTCTGGGCACAGCCGGGTTTCGGACCCGGCCATGTCCAAACGGGACTGGTCTTAGCGACGCAGACCCAAGCTGCTGATCAGGCTGCTGTAACGGCCCAGATCTTTGCTTTTCAGGTAATCCAGCAGCTTGCGACGCTGGTTGACCATGCGGATCAGACCGCGACGGGAGTGGTGATCCTTCTTGTTGTCCTTGAAGTGACCCTGCAGCTTGTTGATGTTTGCAGTCAACAGAGCTACCTGGACTTCAGGAGAACCGGTATCACCTTCACCACGTGCATACTCGGATACGATTGCAGCTTTTTCTTCAACGCTCAGTGCCATGACAGCTTTCCTCTGAGGTAACAGGCCAGGATTTGCATCCTGTGTTTTAAATCGAGGAATGACCGTGCCTGTTAACAGCCACCCTCGTTGCGACCCACTTGGGTCAACTTCCTGCGCTCCGGCAAGGCACGCGATAATTCGTCAGCCAGTAAAACGCATCAGCCGCTTGGGTGCCACCCGGGCGTCTTCGGTCATTTCACCAATACCGATGAACTGACCGTTTTGATCGCGCAGTCGCACCATGCCAAAGGCCGGACTGCCCGGCACCCGTACCGCCTGGCCATGATTGAGGTAATAGGCCGTCTGCTCGGTGAGGCTTACCTCCGGCCAGTCCAGCAATCCGCTATCGCTCGGCAGCAGCAGGTGATCCAGCGCCAGAGCGCCACCCTCGGCATGCAGGGCTTCCAACTGCTCCAGCGTCACCGACTGGCTCAGATCGAAGGGGCCGGCCTGGCTGCGGCGCAACTCGGCAACATGCGCCCCGCAACCCAGCGCGGCGCCAATATCCTCGACCAGCGTACGTATATAGGTGCCCTTGCTGCAGACCACTTCCAGCCGCAGCCGATCGCCTTCCAGTCCGAGCAGGGTCAATCGTCGTATGGTAACAGATCGGGGCTTGCGCTCCACTGTTTCGCCGGCGCGGGCCAGCTTGTACAGCGGCTGACCATCATGCTTGAGCGCTGAATACATCGGTGGGATCTGCTCGATATCACCGGTAAAGCGTGGCAACACCGCTTCCACCTCGGCCAGAGTAACCTGACAGGGTTTCATTTCCAGGACGTCACCTTCGGCATCGCCGGTGGTGGTGGTCATGCCGAGCCGGGCTTCAGTGATATAGGTCTTGTCGGCGTCCAGCAGATACTGGGAGAACTTGGTGGCTTCGCCCAGGCACAGGGGCAGCACCCCACTGGCCAGCGGATCCAGACTGCCTGTATGCCCACCCTTGCTGGCATTGAACAGCCAGCGCACCTTCTGCAGGGCGGCATTGGAGCTCATGCCGAGGGGCTTGTCAAAAACAAGGATGCCGTCGATATCACGGCGCTTACTGCGTGGCGCTGACACTGTTACTCCTCATCATCCCGGGCGTGCTGACTGTCTTCTGCTACTGCCCGCTCAATCAATGAGGACAAATGTACTCCGCGGCGCACGCTCTCATCGTAGAAAAAGTGCAGCTGCGGAATGGTACGCAGCTTCATCACCCGGCCCAGCTGCACACGCAGGAAACCGGCCGCATCCTTCAGGGCGGCGAGATTGAGTGCAATATCCTCGTCGCTGGCCTCACCCATCAGGGTAATGAAAATCTTCGCATGTGCCAGATCGCGGCTGACTTCAGCGGCGGTTACGGTAATCATGCCTACCCGCGGATCGCGTACTTCACGCTGGATCAATAGCGCCAACTCGCGCTGCATCTGATCCGCTACCCGCTGGGTACGGCTGTATTCTTTACCCATAAAATTACACTCAGAAATCAGTGAAGCTGAAAACACCAAAGCCGGAAGCCGCCCGGGGCGACTTCCAGCTTCATACTGTCAGCGTGTGACTGCGCTTACAGGGTTCGTGCTACCTGAACCCGCTCGAAGACCTCGATCCGGTCACCGGCACGCACGTCGTTGTAGTTCTTCACGCCGATACCGCACTCCATGCCGTTACGCACTTCACCGACGTCATCCTTGAAGCGACGCAGGGATTCCAGCTCGCCTTCGTAGATAACCACGTCTTCACGCAGCACGCGGATCGGACGGTTACGGTATACCGTGCCTTCAATGACCATACAGCCGGCCACCGCACCGAACTTCGGCGAACGGAACACGTCGCGGACTTCGGCGACACCGAGGATCTGCTCGCGAACGTCGCTGCCCAACATACCGGACAGGGCTTTCTTGACGTCTTCGATGATCTCGTAGATGACGCTGTAATAGCGCAGATCCAGACCTTCGCTTTCGATAACCTTGCGTGCCGAGGCGTCCGCACGGACGTTGAAGCCGAAGATCACCGCGTTGGAAGCCAGCGCCAGGTTGGCGTCGGTCTCGGTAATACCGCCAACACCGCCGGAAACGATCTTGACCTGCACTTCGTCGTTACCCAGGTCATTGAGCGAGCCCTGCAGGGCTTCCAGGGTACCGCGAACGTCGGTCTTGATAACCAGGTTGAGTGTTTTCTTCTCGCCCTGGCCCATGTTCTCGAACATGTTTTCCAACTTGGCCGACTGTTGACGGGCCAGCTTGATCTCGCGGAACTTGCCCTGACGGAACAGCGCCACTTCACGCGCCTTCTTCTCGTCAGCTACTACAGTCAGCTCATCACCGGCCTCGGGCGTACCATCCAGACCCAGAATCGCCACCGGAATGGACGGTCCTGCTTCCTTGATATTATTGCCGTTCTCATCAAGCATGGCACGCACGCGACCCTGGTTGACTCCAGCCAGCACCACATCACCCACACGCAGCGTACCGTTCTGCACCAGAACAGTGGCAATCGGGCCACGGCCCTTGTCCAGACGCGACTCGATAACCACACCGCGAGCCGGAGCGGACGGCTGTGCTTTCAACTCAAGTACTTCAGCCTGCAGCAGTACGGCCTCGAGCAGATCATCAATACCAGTACCGACCTTGGCCGACACATGGACGAACTGCGTATCGCCGCCCCACTCTTCAGGAATCACATCCAGCGCACCCAGATCGTTCTTGATACGATCCGGATCGGCCTGTTCCTTGTCGATCTTGTTCACCGCCACAACCAGCGGAACACCCGCTGCCTTGGCATGGTGCACGGCTTCTTCAGTCTGCGGCATGACACCGTCGTCCGCAGCCACAACCAGAATCACGATGTCAGTGGATTTGGCACCACGGGCACGCATGGCGGTAAACGCAGCGTGACCGGGGGTATCCAGGAAGGTGACCATGCCGCGGTCGGTTTGTACGTGGTAGGCACCGATATGCTGGGTGATACCACCCGCCTCACCAGAGGCCACACGGGTGCGGCGGATATAGTCGAGCAGCGAGGTCTTGCCATGGTCAACGTGACCCATGACGGTGACCACCGGAGCCCGGCTGAACTCTTCACCTTCGTGCTGCTTGGCTGCAGCGGTAACAGCGTCTTCCAGGTCAGTCTCGCGCACATGCTTGACCTGGTGACCCAGATCTTCGGCAATGATGGTCGCAGTTTCCTGATCAAGTACCTGGTTGATGGTTACCATGGTGCCATTCTTGAACATGTACTTGATGACTTCGGCTGCCTTGATAGACATTTTCTGGGCCAGTTCGGCCACGGTGATGGTTTCACCGATTACTACTTCTCGCACTATAGGCCCTGTCGGCTTCTCGAAGCCGTGCTGATTACGTTTCTTTTGTGCCTTGAGCTTGCCACCGCCGCCACGGCGACGGGCCATGCCGTCGTCGTCCACAGCGCGGGAAGTGCTACGACCCTTACCGGGGCCTCCAGCACGTTTGCGACTGCGCTCATCTTCCTCTGCGCGGTCCCGACGGCGTTGCTCCTCCTTCTTCTTCGCAAGAAGAGCCGGAGATGGTGCAGCAGGCGCTTCGGCGACGGGAGCAACCGCAACAGGCTCGGCTTCCACTACCGGCTCAACCGCTACCACTTCGCTTGGCTGAGACTGGACTGCTTCCTGCTTCGCGCGCGCTTCTTCCTGCGCGGCCAGCTGTGCAGCTTCTTCAGCCTTGCGAGCTTCCTCTTCCTCGGCCTTGCGGCGGGCTTCGGCTGCCGCCTGACGAGCTTCTTCTGCTGCACGCAGTTCTTCCAGCTCGCGCTGACGCTCGGCTTCCACATCCACTTCGTCACGCTTGACGTAAGTGCGCTTCTTGCGCACTTCGACATTGACCGTCTTGCTGCCAGCTACTTTCAGCGTGCTGACCGTCTTACGCGTCAGGGTAATCTTGCGCGGCTCATTGCTATCGCCATGGACACCTTTCAGGTGCGTGAGCAGGCGCTGCTTTTCATCATCAGACACTGCCTGCTCTGCGCTGGTGTGCGGCAATCCCGCTTCTTGCATTTGCTGTAACAGGCGCTCTACCGGCGTATCTGTTACCTGAGCCAACTCTTTGACCGTCACTTCCGCCATTCACTTTCTCCTCAGTCGGGGGCCTGGCGTTTCCGCCGGGTGGTGCTGCCAGCCGACCGGTTTATTCAAACCAGGGCGCCCGCGCGGCCATGATCAGCGCGGCGGCACGAGCTTCGTCAATTCCATCTATATCCAACAGGTCATCCACGGATTGCTCAGCAAGGTCTTCCATGCTGAGGATGCCATTGGCAGCCAGCTGGAATGCCAGAGCACGATCCATGCCTTGCATATTCAGCAGGTCGTCAGCAGGCTGAACCTCTTCCAACTTCTCCTCATTGGCAATTGCCCTGGTCAGCAGACGATCCTTGGCCCGTGAACGCAGTTCGTTGACGATATTTTCATCAAAGCCGTCAATCTCGAGCATTTCTTCCATGGGCACATAGGCGATTTCTTCCAGCGAGGTAAAACCCTCGTCGACCAGAATCTGCGCCAACTCCTCATCCACATCCAGCTCATCAATAAAGCTGCGCAGAACATCGCCGGTCTCGGCATCCTGCTTGGCGCGGATGTCGTCTTCGGTCATCACGTTCAGTGTCCAGCCGGTCAATTGGCTGGCCAGCCGCACGTTCTGACCACTGCGGCCGATAGCCTGGGCAAGATTGTCCTCGGCTACGGCAATATCAATGGTGCGGGTGTCTTCATCCAGAATAATGGAAGCAACTTCCGCCGGCGCCATTGCGTTAATGACAAACTGGGCAAGGTTATCGTCCCACAGGACGATATCGACACGCTCACCACCCAGCTCACCGGACACGGCCTGTACCCGGGAACCACGCATACCAATACAGGCTCCCTGTGGATCAATGCGTTTGTCCTTGGAACGTACCGCGATCTTCGCCCGGGAGCCTGGATCACGAGCCGCGCCCATGATCTCAATCAGCTCCTCGGAAATTTCCGGCACTTCAATGCGGAACAGTTCAATGATCATTTCCGGGCAGGAACGTGACAACACCAGCTGCGGACCACGGTTCTCGACGCGAATTTCCTTGAGCAGCGCACGGATGCGCGAGCCAGTACGGAAAGTTTCGCGGGGAATCATTTCTTCGCGTGGCAACACCGCCTCGGCGTTATTACCCAGATCAACGATTACGCTGTCGCGAGTAACCTTCTTCACCGTACCGCTGATAATTTCACCCAGGCGATCGCGATAAGCGTCAACAACCTGAGCACGCTCGGCTTCACGCACCTTCTGGACGATGACCTGCTTGGCAATCTGTGCGGCAATACGACCGAATTCAACAGATTCGATCTTTTCTTCGACGACGTCACCCAACTGTAGTTCCGGGTCACGCGCATGAGCCTGATCCAGCGCCAGTTGCATACCGGGTTCTTCAAAGTCGTCATCGCTGACCACCGTCCAGCGACGGAAGGAGTCGTAATTACCTGTCTGACGATTGATCTCGACCCGGACATCCACTTCGTCTTCGTAGCGCTTTTTTGTGGCCGTAGCCAAAGCCAATTCCAGAGCCTCGAATATGACTCCGGGCGGCACGCCCTTCTCATTGGAAACGGATTCCACAACCAGCAGCACTTCTTTGCTCATCGTATGCCTCGCCTAACGCCATCCATTGGGGCCACTGGAGCCCGAAAAATGCTCAAAACCGCGGAACGATCTGACTCTTGTCGATACTGTCGATGGGCAACAGGTACTCATGATCCTCTACCTGCAAGACCACCTCCTCGCCCTCAACCCCGCGGATGACACCCTGAAAGTTCCGACGCCCGTCATAGGGCGCCCGCAATCTGATTTTGGCCTGTTCACCCACATAAGCAGCATATTGCTCCAGGGTAAACAGCGGCCGATCCATACCTGGAGACGACACTTCCAGTGTGTAATCGCCGCTGATCGGGTCTTCCACGTCCAGTACCGCGCTGGCCTGCCGGCTGACCGCAGCGCAAGCTTCCACGCTGACGCCATCGGGATGGTCGATATACACCCGCAGCAGGCTATGCCGCCCTTGCGACAGGAATTCGATCCCCCAACAACGATAGCCCAGAGCTTCGACAACCGGGATCAGCAACTGCTCCAACTCGGTAAGTTTGCCGGACAAGTTCACCGCCTTTCTTCACGAATAAAAAATGGGCCTGATAGCCCATCCTGGTTCCGGCCACTTCAATCACTCATGAAGTCCGGAGTTAACAAAAAGCCCCTGAAAAGGGGCCTTTGACTGGTTGCGGGGGCAGGATTTGAACCTACGACCTTCGGGTTATGAGCCCGACGAGCTACCAGACTGCTCCACCCCGCGGCGAATCCAAGGCAGAAATTATACGCCTGAATGCAGCATTTAACAACCTGACGCTTTTCTGCCGGAAAAAACAAAGGCCTGCGTTAACGCAGGCCCTGTCTGATTGGTGCGGAAGATGGGACTCGAACCCATACACCCTAAGGCACTACCCCCTCAAGATAGCGTGTCTACCAATTCCACCACTTCCGCAAAACTGTTGGCTTACAGCGCCGGCACATCATCCGACACAGGAGCCTGAGGAGCCTGCTCTTCGAGAACAGGTACATCTTCGCTGATCGGCGCTACCGGCTGACTCTGCAGCGCCGGCACCGGCAAACCTGCATCACGAATCTCACCAGCCTTGTGACTGGCGTAGTAAGCCAGACCCAGCGAGGTCAGAAAGAATACAGTGGCCAGCACGCCTGTCAAGCGGCTTAGGAAAGTAGCCGAACCCTGACTGCCAAAAACAGTGCCAGACGCACCAGCACCGAAGGAGGCACCTGTTTCCGCGCCCTTGCCCTGCTGGATGAGAATCAACCCAACCAACGCAATTGCGACCAGAAGATGCATAACCACAACAAGCGTTTCAATCATTAAACTTGTCCCGCGGCACGAACGATCGCACCAAATTCATCTGCATTGAGAGAGGCTCCACCCACAAGCCCCCCGTCGATATCCGGCATGCTGAACAAGGCCTGCGCATTCTCCGCCTTGACACTGCCACCGTAAACAATTTGTACACACTGATCCTGCTCATCATCCAGCAAGGCCAGACGCGCGCGAATCATTGCATGCACATCCTGAGCCTGCTCGGGACTGGCTGTGCGACCGCTACCAATGGCCCAGACCGGTTCGTAAGCAACGACACCCTGAGCCAGACCAACAACACCAAAGCGCTCCAGAATCACCTGCAACTGCCGCCCTACCACCTCTGCGGTTTCGCCCGCATCGCGCTCCTGTTGCGTCTCACCCACACACAGAATGGGGCGCAACCCGCAAGCCAATGCAGCGGCAAACTTGCGACAAACCAGCTCGTCAGTTTCACCAAACAGACTGCGCCGTTCGGAGTGACCCACCAACACATACTCACAACCCGCATCTCGCAACTGAGCAGGGGATATTTCACCCGTCAGCGCACCAGGTTCAGCTTGATAGGCACAGGATTGCCCAGCCAGTCGCACCGGCGAACCGCCAAGCGCTTCACGGCATTGCTGAATATACAGTGACGGGGGCGCTATCAGCACGTCGACCTGTTCAGGCCATTGCTGGGCATTCAACCCCGAAAGCAACTCACCAATGGAGTACCGGGTACCGTACATTTTCCAGTTTCCGGCGACCAGCGGACGACGCATGCCAAACCTCTCTGCTCAAGCGGGCGCCAATGTTAACCAGAATGCCAGCTGTAAACAACCGCCTTTTCAGTCGGCAGCGAACATTTTGCGCACTTGCTCAGCCAGCGCTTCGGCTTCCTGATTTACCTGAGCGGCATCCTGCCCTTCCACCATGACACGAATCACCGGCTCAGTACCGGAAAGCCGCAAAAGAACACGCCCGGAATCGGCCAGCCGCGCTTCGGCTGCGGCTACCGCCGCTTGCAGTTCTGGCGCTTCCAGCGGGGAGCTGCCGTTGCTCTGGTAACGCACGTTGATCAACTTCTGTGGGCACTTATTCATACCCCGACAGGCTTCAGCCAGCGTCTTGCCGGACATACGCAGAGCCCGCAGTACCTGCAGCGCAGCAATGATGCCATCGCCGGTGGTGGTGTGTTTCAGGCAAACCAGATGACCGGAAGACTCGCCACCCAGATGCCATCCGCGCTGGTGCAATTCCGCCATGACATAGCGATCACCCACCTTGGCGCGCACAAAGGGAATGTCCCGCTCGCGCAGAGCCAGCTCCAACCCCAGATTGGTCATCAGGGTTCCGGCCACGCCACCCTCAAGTATTCCGCGCTCATACAGATCCAGGGTCATGATATACAGCAACTGATCGCCATCCACCTCGTTACCGGCATGATCAACCATCATCACCCGGTCACCGTCGCCATCAAAAGCAATACCAAGATCGGCGCCCTGCTCCACCACCGCCTTGCTCAGCGCAGTCAGATAGGTCGAGCCAACACCATCATTGATGTTCAGTCCGTCGGGCTGAACACCCAGGGTAGTCACCGTCGCACCCAGCTCCTGGAACACGGCGGGCGCCACCTTGTAAGTTGCCCCATGGGCGCAATCGAGAACGACCTTCAGCCCCTTGAAACTGGTGCTGGTCGGCACGCTGCTTTTGCAGAATTCAATATAACGGCCGGACGCATCTTCAACCCGAGCAACCTTTCCCAGCAGGCTGGCTTCGACCAGCTCCATGGGCGTATCGACCAAACGCTCGATCTCGAACTCAAGCGTATCCGGCAGCTTGGTACCCTGGGCAGAAAAGAACTTGATGCCGTTGTCGTAATAGGGGTTGTGCGAGGCACTGATAACAATACCGGCGTCAGCCTGGAAGGTGCGCGTCAGATAGGCGATGGCAGGTGTGGGCATGGGCCCGAGCAACTGAACCTGAGCGCCCGCAGCGGACAGCCCGGCCTCCAAGGCTGACTCGAACATGTAGCCGGATATGCGCGTATCCTTGCCAATAACGACCCGACAATGGCCATTATTGCGGAACGCGGTACCCACAGCCCAGCCAAGCTTGAGCATGAACGCCGGGGTAATGGGGTGCGTGCCGACCAGACCACGAATGCCGTCGGTGCCAAAGTAGCGTTTTTCCATGAACCAATGTCCTGACTGAAGAATCGGGCCAGGCCCGAAAGCAGTTATTTTTCCACGAACCCGGATCAGCCGCAGCAACTGACTGCATAATCGTGATCAGGTCCGATTAATTCTGCGCTGCCGCCAGCACCGCTTCTGCCATGCGGACTGCATCGACGGTTTGCGCCACATCGTGCACACGAATGATACGCGCACCCTTGACCACCGCAAGAGTTGCCAATGCCAAACCACCGGAGAGACGCTGATCCACCGGCCGACCCAGCGCTTGGCCGATCATGCTCTTGCGCGACACACCGACCAGCAACGGCAGGTCAAGCGGACGCACCTGCTGCATGGCAGCGAAGAGTTCGAGATTATGCTGCAGACTCTTGCCGAAACCGAAGCCCGGATCCAGTACCAACCGACGCCGCTCGATGCCGGCATCCAGACAGGCCTGGACGCGTCGCCCAAGGAAGTTGTTTACCTCGTCGAGCACCGATTCGTAGACCGGCGCCTGCTGCATGGTCTGCGGCTCGCCCTGCATATGCATGAGACACACCGCGAGCCCGGTATCAACTGCCACCTGCATGGCGCCGTCGCGCTGCAACGCCCGAATATCATTGATGAGTCCGGCGCCCACGCCTGCAGCGCCGCGAATGACTTCAGGGGTACTGGTGTCGATGGAGACCACGGTATCAAACCGGGCATTGATCGCCTCGACCATGGGCACCACCCGATCCACCTCTTCCTGCACACTGACCAGGGCAGCGCCTGGGCGGGTTGATTCACCACCCACATCGATCAGCGTCGCACCGGCAGACAGCATCTGCTCCACATGCAACAACGCAGCATCCAGACGATTGTAACGACCACCGTCGGAAAACGAATCAGGGGTGATATTGAGAATACCCATGACATGGGTACGGGAAAGGTCTAACTCCCGGCTGCCACAGGGCAACCGGGAGTGATGGCGAGTAATTGTCATGCGCTACTCAGTGCTCGCCAGCTGGCCCGCCGATGATGCCATCGTCCCGCGGCTCCTCGCTGGTATCCACCGCATCATCGGATGAGGGGGCAGCTGCACCTGGACCGCGACGATCGTCATCAGTCCAACCCTTGGGCTCACGCACCGGCTTGCCACTCATGATGTCGTTGATCTGCTCAAGGTCGATGGTTTCATACTTCATCAGCGCCTCGGCCATGACATCCAGCTTGTCGCGATTTTCTTCCAGCAGACGCTTGGCGGTGGCATAGCTTTCATCGATGATGCGACGCACTTCCTCATCGATCATCCGAGCGGTCTCAGCCGACACGTTGGATGACTGGGAACCGGCGCTGCGACCGAGGAACACTTCGCCTTCTTCTTCCGCATACATCAGCGGCCCGAGCTTCTCCGACAAACCCCACTTGGTCACCATGTTCTTCGCCAACTGAGTGGCGCGCATGATGTCATTGGAAGCCCCGGTGGTAACACCATCAAAGCCGAGCGTCATTTCTTCAGCAATACGACCACCAAACAACGAACAGATCTGACTGGTCAGTGCACGCTTGGACAGACTATAGCGATCCTCTTCCGGCAGGAACATGGTGACACCCAGTGCCCGGCCGCGGGGAATAATCGACACCTTGTACACAGGGTCATGTTCCGGCACCAGGCGACCGACAATGGCGTGACCCGACTCGTGATAGGCGGTGTTGAGCTTTTCTTTTTCCGACATGACCATGGATTTGCGCTCAGCGCCCATCATGATCTTGTCCTTGGCCAGTTCGAATTCATTCATCTCGACTACGCGCTTGCCGGCACGGGCGGCGAACAGCGAGGCCTCGTTGACCAGGTTGGCCAGATCCGCACCGGAAAAGCCAGGCGTACCACGGGCGATGGAGGAAGGCACCACATCATCACCCAGCGGCACCTTGCGCATGTGCACCTTGAGGATCTGCTCGCGACCACGGATATCCGGCAGACCGACGACCACCTGACGGTCAAAGCGGCCGGGGCGCAGCAATGCCGGGTCGAGCACGTCCGGGCGGTTGGTAGCGGCGATGACGATGATGCCGTCGTTGGCCTCGAAGCCGTCCATTTCAACCAGCAACTGGTTAAGGGTCTGCTCGCGCTCGTCATGACCACCACCCAGACCGGCGCCACGATGGCGACCGACAGCGTCGATTTCGTCGATAAAGATAATGCAGGGCGCATGCTTCTTGGCCTGCTCGAACATGTCACGCACGCGGCTGGCACCCACCCCAACGAACATCTCGACGAAGTCAGAACCGGAAATGGTAAAGAAAGGCACCTTGGCTTCGCCGGCAACTGCCTTGGCCAGCAAGGTCTTACCGGTGCCCGGCTGGCCGACCATCAGCACGCCACGGGGAATATGCCCACCCAGACGCTGAAACTTGCCCGGATCGCGCAGGAACTCGACCAGTTCGGCCACTTCTTCCTTGGCTTCATCGCAGCCGGCAACATCGGCGAAGGTAGTCTTGACCTGATCTTCGGACAGCATACGCGCCTTGCTCTTGCCGAAACTCATCGGCCCGCCACGGCCGCCGGCTCCGCCCTGCATCTGGCGCATGAAGAACATGAAGATGGCAATGATGATAAGGATCGGGAAGCTGGCTATCAGCAACTGGGTCCAGATGCTCTGGCGCTCGGGCTGCTTGCCTTCAACTATGACGTCATTGTCCAGCAGGTCACCAATAAGGCCGCTGTCCTGAATCGCCGGGCGCACGGTCTTGAAGCTCTCGCCGCTGCGCCGCTGCCCCGTAATAATGAAGCCGTCCACAGTCACGCGTTCGACCTGGCGATCATTCACCAGCTCAAGGAATTCGGTGTAGTTCATCGTGCGCGGTTCGGTAGGACTGCTGAAGTTGTTCATGACAGTCACAAGTACCGCAGCGATGATCAACCACAGGATGAGGTTTTTCGCCATGTCGTTCAAATTGCTATCCTCTTGCCCTGTCAGCTGATCAGGGCATGGCTGTATTCGTCTGTTATCCGACTCGTCTACCTTACACCAGAATCCGCCACGGCGGCAGATTCAGCAGTGTAACGCCCTGTGTCACCCTGATAATTATTCGGCCTTGAAGCCCCTACCGAGCAGATAGGTTTCCCGGGAACGATCCCTCGAGGCTCCCGGCTTGCGGGTAACAATCTTCTCGAACTGACCACGCATTTGCTTGAAATACTCATCAAAACCTACGCCATGAAAGACCTTGATGAGAAAATCACCGCCCGGCCGCAATACCCGACCCGCCATATCCAACGCCAATTCACACAGATACATGGCGCGGGGCTGATCCACTGCGGGTGTACCACTCATATTGGGGGCCATGTCGGAAATAACAAGGTCTACCGGGTGCTCACCGATCGCCGCCAGGATAGCCTCGAATACCGCGTCTTCAGTGAAATCGCCCTGAATGAAAGTGACGTCGGCAATACTGTCCATCGGCAGGATGTCAGATGCGATGATACGCCCTTTCTCACCAATCAGACGGCTGGCCACCTGCGACCAACCGCCCGGCGCAGAGCCGAGGTCGAGCACGGTCATGCCGGGTCGAAGAAGACGATCTTTTTCCTGAATTTCCAGCAACTTGTAACTGGCGCGAGAACGATAGCCGTCCTTCTGAGCCTGCTTTACATAGTGATCATCAAAATGCTCTTTCAGCCAGCCCTTGCTGGTCTTGGATCTTGCCACGGAATACCTCATGCAGCGGATTGCACCGCCGGTTATACTAGCGTCTTTATTTATCCAGACTTATCAGACAGGAAATCGAATAGATCATTATGGCGCTGAGCTCCGAACAGAAGAAAGCCTACAAACGCATTGGTCACCATCTCAAACCCGTGGTCATTGTCAGTGAGCAGGGCACCACCGACGGCGTTCTGGCCGAACTGGATCGGGCGCTCAATGATCACGAACTGATCAAGATTCGCATCACCGTCGGCGACCGCGACACCAAACAAACGCTGGTCAACGAAGTATGCCAACGCACAGGTGCCGAACTGGTACAGGTGATTGGCAAAATGGTGATACTGCTGCGTCGAAACAAGACGCCCAACCCCAACTTGTCCAACCTGGTGCGCTACAAGAACTTCTGAGCCGTGCCCGGGCGTCCTGTGGACGCCCTTATGCACATCGGTAATGACGGCCAAGCCAGTCATGTTGACTCACCGCGCCAACTCCTCGTCCGGCCGCGGCTGCAGTATCAATACCAGGCCAGCAAACGCCAGCACCAGATAGCTGAATAGCTGCCAGTACGCACCATTGGGCAAACTCGCCACCATAAAGAACGCAGCCACCGCGACCAGCACCACTAATAACATCTGACCGCGAAGATCACGCCAGATCGGGCGACGCAGCACCATCCACGCCAGCAGGCATTGCAACAGCACGCAGACCGCCGCAAAGCCCACCAATACCGGACGCATGAACGAGGCAATCTCGTCAATCAGCAGCGGCGCCAGACCAAAACGCTCCAGTGCCGGCAGCAGGACAAAGTGCAACATCCATACTCCGCCGACCCATAGCGTCTGGGATAGCTGCCAGGCTATCCGGCCGCTACGCACGGCCGGCAGCGCAGCATCTGGTCTCACAGATGCTGAATCTCGACAATCTCATACTCGACCACACCGCTGGGGGTTCTCACCGCCACGATTTCGCCCTCTTCCTTGCCGATCAATGCACGAGCAATCGGCGAAGTGACGGAAATCTTGCCTTCCTTGATGTCGGCCTCGTCTTCACCGACGATCTGATAACGCACTTCTTCATCGGTATCGACATTGGCGATGGTCACTGTGGTGCCGAAGATGACCTTGCCGCTATACGGAATGCTCAGCACATCGATTACCTGGGCCGCCGACAGGCGACCCTCGATATCACTGATCCGCGCTTCAACCATGCCCTGCTGCTCACGCGCAGCGTGGTATTCAGCGTTTTCCTTCAGGTCACCCAGCTCCCGCGCTTCGGCGATGGCTTCGGTGATCTGCGGCCGCATGACGGTTTTCAGGTGTTTGAGTTCATCTTCAAGGGCCTGAGCACCCTTTTTGGTCATGGGGTACTTCATATCTATAATCTCTCGTGCAGATCTTGCAGGCGGCGCACCGCCCGCTCAGGGCCGAATTTCAATGCCATGCATACAGCCTGACCGCCGGCCAGCGTGGTGGTGGAGTAAACCTTGTGCTGCAGCGCATTACGGCGAATGGAGTAGGAATCAGCGATCGACTGGCGACCTTCGGTGGTATTGATCACCAGGCTGATCTGCCCATTCTTGATCATGTCGACGATATGCGGACGGCCTTCAGTCACCTTGTTCACCCGACGCACCGGCAATCCGGCAGCCTCGACAACCTGGGCGGTACCCGAGGTGGCAACCACTTCGAAGCCCAGCTCGATCAGCTCGCGCGCCATCTCGGCAACGAACGGTTTGTCGTCCTCGCGCACACTGATGAAGGCGGTACCGGAAGTCGGCAACACTTCACTGGCGCCCAACTGGGACTTGGCAAAGGCTTCGGCAAAGCTGTCACCGATCCCCATGACTTCGCCGGTGGATTTCATTTCCGGCCCGAGAATGGGGTCAACACCCGGGAACTTGGCGAAGGGGAATACCGCTTCCTTGACGCTGTAGAAGTTGGGTACGATCTCTTCGGTAAAGCCCAGCTCCTTGAGCGTCTTGCCAGCCATGACCCGGGCAGCAATCTGCGCCAGCGACTGACCGATGCACTTGGATACGAAAGGCACGGTACGCGAGGCGCGCGGGTTCACTTCGATAACGTAAATGACCCCGTCCTGCAGTGCCAGCTGCACGTTCATAAGCCCCACCACACCTAGCTCCAACGCCATGCGCTTGACCTGGTCACGCATCTCGTCCTGAATTTCAGCAGACAGCGAGTACGGCGGCAGCGCACAGGCCGAGTCACCGGAGTGAACGCCAGCCTGCTCGATGTGCTGCATGATCGCACCGATCACTACATCAGTACCGTCGGATACCGCATCCACATCAATCTCGATAGCGCAGTTGAGGTAGTGATCCAGCAGTACCGGGCTGTCGTTGGACACTTTCACCGCATCACGCAGGTAGCGCTTGAGTTCGTCTTCCTGGTAGACGATTTCCATGGCACGGCCGCCCAATACATAGGAAGGACGCACCACCAGCGGATAGCCAATCTTGTTTGCCGCGGTGATAGCTTCATCTTCGCTGCGCACGGTGGCGTTCTGCGGCTGACGCAGCTTCAGGCGTTCAACCATCTGCTGGAAGCGCTCACGGTCTTCGGCGCGGTCAATGGCTTCCGGGCTGGTACCGATAATCGGCACACCGGCCTCTTCCAGTGCGCGCGCCAGTTTCAGCGGAGTCTGCCCGCCGTACTGCACGATCACGCCCTTGGGCTGCTCTACGCGGACGATTTCCAGCACGTCTTCCAGGGTCACCGGCTCGAAATACAGGCGATCGGATGTGTCGTAGTCGGTAGAAACGGTTTCCGGGTTGCAGTTGACCATGATGGTTTCGTAGCCATCTTCGCGCATGGCCAGAGCGGCATGCACACAGCAGTAGTCAAACTCGATGCCCTGGCCGATACGGTTGGGTCCGCCACCCAGCACCATGATCTTGTCACGACTGGACGGATTGGCTTCGCACTCTTCCTCATAGGTCGAGTACATGTAAGCGGTATCGGTAGCGAATTCTGCGGCGCAGGTATCCACCCGCTTGTACACCGGGAATACACCCAGCTTGTGCCGCTGCGAACGCAGGTTCTTTTCACTTACACCCAGCAGCTGTGCCAGCCGGGTATCGGAGAAACCCTTGCGCTTGAGACGGTACATCAGGTTGCTGTCGATATCCGCCAGACCCATTTCACTGATGCGCTGCTCGTCCTTGATCAGATCCTCGATCTGCACCAGGAACCAGGGATCAATCTTGGTCAGCTCGAAAATGCGCTCGACGCTCATGCCTGCACGGAATGCATCACCGATGAACCAGATGCGCTCGGCGCCCGGCACGGTCAGCTCACGGGTCAGCGTGGTGTTGGCATCAGCAGCGTTCAGATCCAGCTGCGGATCAAAACCACAGGAGCCCACTTCCAGGCCGCGCAGCGCTTTCTGCAAGGATTCCTGGAAAGTGCGGCCGATAGCCATGACCTCACCCACCGACTTCATCTGAGTGGTCAGACGGGCGTCAGCGTTGGGGAATTTCTCGAAGGCAAAACGTGGAATCTTGGTAACCACGTAGTCAATCGCCGGCTCAAAGGAGGCTGGAGTACGGCCGCCAGTGATGTCATTGCTCAGCTCATCAAGGGTATAACCTACCGCCAGCTTGGCCGCGATCTTGGCAATCGGGAAGCCGGTGGCCTTGGAGGCCAGCGCGGAGGAGCGAGATACCCGCGGGTTCATCTCGATGACGACCATGCGGCCGTCTTTCGGGTCGATACCGAACTGCACGTTGGAGCCGCCGGTTTCCACACCGATTTCACGCAGCACCGCCAGCGAGGCGTTGCGCATGATCTGGTATTCCTTGTCGGTCAGGGTCTGTGCCGGGGCCACGGTGATGGAGTCACCTGTATGCACACCCATGGGATCGAAGTTCTCGATCGAGCAGACGATGATGCAGTTATCCTTCTTGTCGCGGACAACCTCCATCTCGTATTCCTTCCAACCGATCAGCGATTCGTCGATCAGCAGTTCCTTGGTCGGCGACAGATCCAGACCACGGTTGCAGATTTCCTCGAACTCTTCACGGTTGTAGGCGATCCCGCCACCAGTGCCGCCCATGGTGAAGGACGGACGAATGATACAGGGGAAGCCAACCTGGTCGAGAACGCCGTAGGCTTCGTCCATATTGTGGGCGATACCGGAGCGCGGGCACTCCAGACCGATATCACGCATGGCCTTGTCGAAGCGCGAACGGTCTTCAGCCTTGTCGATGGTATCGGCGTTGGCACCGATCATTTCGACGCCGAACTTTTCCAGTACGCCGTGCTTTTCCAGCTCCAGCGCGCAGTTCAGCGCGGTCTGGCCGCCCATGGTCGGCAGCAGCGCATCAGGACGCTCCTTCTCGATGATCCGCGCCACTGTCTGCCATTTGATTGGCTCGATATAGGTGGCATCGGCCATCGCCGGATCGGTCATGATGGTCGCCGGGTTGGAGTTAACCAGAATGACCCGGAAACCCTCCTCGCGCAGCGCCTTACAGGCCTGGGCGCCGGAATAGTCAAACTCGCATGCCTGACCGATGACGATGGGGCCGGCACCGAGGATCAGGATACTTTTTATATCAGTACGTTTTGGCATAGTGTGCAATTAATCCTTGGATGTTCGGCGAATCAAGCGCGTTTGGTCATGGCTGCAATGAAGCGCTCAAACAGCGGCGCCACATCACCCGGGCCGGGACTGGCCTCCGGGTGGCCCTGGAAGCTGAAGGCTTCCTTGTCGATAAGCTCGATGCCTTGCAAAGTGCCGTCAAACAATGATTTGTAGGTCGGGCGGACGTTGGCCGGCAGATTGGCTTCGTCCACTGCAAAACCGTGGTTCTGACTGGTGATCATCACCTCGCCGGTAGCCAGGTTCTGCACCGGGTGGTTGGCGCCATGGTGGCCGCTGGGCATTTTCATCGTGCTTGCGCCAGACGCCAAGGCCAACAACTGATGACCCAGGCATATGCCCAGAATCGGCGTGTCGGTCTGTAGCAATTCCTGAATCGCCTTGATCGCGTAATCACAGGGCGCTGGATCGCCGGGGCCGTTGGACAGCAATACGCCATCCGGCTTCAGCGCCAGCACGTCTGCAGCAGACGTTTGTGCGGGCACGACAGTCAGACGGCAGCCACGGGCTACCAGCATGCGCAGGATATTGAGCTTGACGCCGTAATCGTAAACCACGACATGGTGCGGTAAATCGGCGGCATCAATGGTGGGGTAGCTGTCAGTTGCCAGTTCCCAAGTGCTTTCGCGCCATTCATAGGGCTGCTTGACGCTCACTTCCTTGGCCAGATCCATGCCCTTGATACCAGCAAAGGAACGTGCCAGCGCCAGCGCCTTCTCTTCAGTAGCGTCATCCCCTGCCATGATGCAGCCATTTTGCGAACCTTTCTCGCGCAGAATGCGAGTCAGTCGGCGCGTATCCACTTCGGCAATGGCCACTGTGCCATTTTCCTTCAGATACTCATCCAGCGGTTGGCGGCTGCGGAAGTTGCTGGCCATCAGCGGCAGATCGCGAATGATCAAACCCGCAGCCCAGACCCGATCAGATTCAGCGTCCAGCGGCGTGGTGCCGGTGTTACCAATATGCGGATAAGTCAAAGTCACGATTTGACGAGCGTAGGACGGATCGGTGAGGATCTCCTGGTAACCGGTCATGGCCGTATTGAATACAACCTCACCGACGCTATGACCGTCGGCGCCGATGGCTTCACCGCGAAAGATACTACCGTCGGCGAGAGCGAGAATGGCGGGCTTGGACAAGAAAACCTCCGAAAGACTGACACGTTTTTGCCAAACGCGGGCTGCACAAAAGCGGGAATGATGTGTTCTCCACTTCACCCCACTGCAAAGGCATTGTCAGATACGCGCTGAGATAGACAGATTAGCCCAATATTTTACCGGTTTGGCCAGCAAATATCCACACCGACCACCTACTGGAAAACATCAAAAAGACAGTCTCCGCTTCTGTTTCATAATCGTGACGAACGTGCTAAAACTGTAAGCGGATCACATTTCCTGGCGCTGCGACTACGAGAGCCCCTCTAGCATCGAGGGCCGACCCTCTCCAGCTGCGCCAGGATGAACAATAAAAACAGGGATTATGGACCAATGACAACCTATTTCAAGTACGTGGCATTCCTGCTGCTCCTTGGCCTCACAGCACAGGTTCAGGCCGATGCGCAGCAGGCGCAAAATCTGCACGAACTGCGTAGCGAAGGATATCGCGCAGCCACCTTCCTGCTGATTGATAACAATCTCTACGAGCGCATTCGTGAGCCGGGCAACCGTGAAGCCTACAACGAAGCACTGGGTAATATGGAAAGGTTCTTGCGCCAGATGGAAAACCCCAGCGACCTGCGCACGCCATACAACCAGTTTGTGCGACTGATACGCGAACTGGAAACCCAGACCGAGGATGAAGCCCACTACCATCTGGCGACCGTCAACCAGATCATGATGACCCATGCCGAGTTCGATAAAGCCGTTGCGGCGCGCTACGCGGCGTTGGCCGGCGAGATTGATGAGGCGCTACTGGCGCTGCATCAGCAGAGCCTGGAGACAAATCAGATCCTGCTGCTGTACCAGAACAATATGTTCAGCTCGATTGGCGTGTACTTCATGGAAACCAGTGAAGGCATCTTCCGCAGCATTGATGCCAGTATCGTTGCTCGCGCCGACGCGCTGAAACGCCTTCTGCCAGAAAAATCTGCCGCACTGCAGAATCTGGATAAACAGTACGGCTTTATCCAGCCACGCCTGCTGGATCACCATACTGACTGGGTACCGACCATCGCGGCCTTCTATCTGATCCGCAACACCCAGACCCTGAATCAGATGGCAAGAGACCAACTCCAGCGCGGCTGAGCCTCCAGCAAGCGCGCAATAAAAAGCCCGACCAGAACACTGATCGGGCTTTTTGCTTTCAGCGCACGTCAATCACGCAATGACAACACATCCTGCATATCGAACAATCCACTGTTGCGCTCACCCAACCAGATGGCCGAACGCACCGCGCCCTTGGCAAAGGTCATGCGGCTGGAAGCCTTGTGGGTAATCTCCACTCGTTCGCCTTCGGTCGCAAACAGCACGGTATGATCACCCACCACATCACCTGCGCGCACGGTAGCAAAGCCGATGGTGTTGCGATCCCGGGCACCGGTCTGACCTTCACGACCATACACAGCCACGTCCTGTAGATTACGTCCCAGCGCATCGGCCACCACTTCACCCATACGCAGCGCGGTACCCGACGGTGCATCCACCTTGTGCCGGTGGTGCGCTTCGATGATTTCGATATCGGCTTCGTCACCCATGACCCGAGCGGCCATATCCAGCAGCTTGAGCGTCAGATTGACCCCGACACTGAAGTTCGGTGCAAATACCACCGGCACCTGCTCGGCAGCACGGGCAATCAACTGTTTCTCATCTTCCGAGAAGCCGGTCGTACCGATCACCATGGCCTTGCCAGCCGCACGACAGATTTCCAGGTTGGCAAGCGTGCTGGTCGGATGAGTGAAATCGATGAGCACATCGAAATCCGCCAACACCTGGCTCAGATCGCCGACGACATTCACGTTCAACTTGCCAACGCCAGCCAACTCGCCAGCATCAGCGCCAATCAGCGAGCTTTCAGGACGCTCAATAGCTGCAGTCAGACTGGCCCCTTCCGTTTGCTGGATGGCCTCGATCAGCGTCTTGCCCATCCGCCCGGCCGCACCGATAACCGCTATTCTTCTCATGCTCGCCCCGATCAGAATTTCATATCTTCAAAGAAGTTCTTTACGCCCTCGAACCAATTCTTGGCCCGTGGCGACTGATTGCTACCTTCAGCC
Source organism: uncultured Halopseudomonas sp. (assembly GCA_964474945.1). Taxonomy (GTDB): domain Bacteria; phylum Pseudomonadota; class Gammaproteobacteria; order Pseudomonadales; family Pseudomonadaceae; genus Halopseudomonas. The sequence continues at coordinate 23,177 of CAYYUQ010000036.1, forward strand.
TGCAGCGTATCACGCAGCTCGCCGAGCAACTCGCGCTGACGTTTGGTGAGGTTGACCGGTGTTTCTACGGCAACCCGGCACAGCAGATCCCCAGCTGAACCGCCCCTTACCGGAACCACGCCCTTGCCGCGCAAACGGAACAGCTTGCCAGTCTGAGTGCCATCAGGAATCTTCAGCTTGACCCGACCATCCAGCGTCGGCACTTCCAGCTCGCCACCCAGCGCCGCATCGGCAAAGCTGATCGGCACCTCACAGTACAGATTCTTGCCGTCACGCTGGAATATAGTGTGCTCGCGCACCGACACAACCACATACAGATCGCCAGTAGGCCCGCCATTGACGCCAGCTTCACCTTCACCTGACAGTCGAATACGGTCGCCATTATCCACACCCGGCGGCACCTTGACCGAGAGTGTCTTGTGCTCTTCCACCCGGCCCTGACCATGACAGTCCTTGCACGGATCAGTAATCATCTGACCGGTACCATGGCAACGGGGGCAGGTCTGCTGCACGGCAAAGAAGCCCTGCTGCATGCGCACCTGACCGTGACCACCACAGGTGGTACAGGTGCTGGGACTGGTGCCCTTCTTCGCGCCACTTCCATCACAGGTTTTGCAGCCGACCAGCGTCGGCACCTTAATGGTCACGGTCGTTCCGCGTACCGCCTCTTCCAGATCCAGCTCAAGGGTGTAGCGCAGATCGCTACCGCGCTGAGCCGAGGAGCGACCACGGCCGCCACCACCACCGCCAAAGATGTCGCCGAACACATCACCGAAAATATCGGAGAAGTTGCCGCCGCCACCAAAACCACCGGCGCCACCCCCCATATTCGGATCCACATCCGCATGACCGTACTGGTCATACGCTGCGCGCTTGTTGGCATCGGTGAGAATCTCGTAGGCCTCGTTGGCCTCCTTGAATTTCTCTTCGGAATCCTTGTCATCCGGGTTGCGGTCCGGGTGATATTTCATTGCCAATCGGCGGTAGGCCTTTTTCAGCTCGGCTTCACTGGCGCCGCGCTCAACGCCCAGCACTTCATAGTAGTCACGCTTGGCCATACATTCTGCTTCCTTTGAAAAGCCCTACGGCACAAACGGCAACGCGGGAATAGCTCCCGCGTTGCCTTGCCGCGCAGTGCAGTGCAGTGCAGTGCAGTGCAGTGCACAGAGCCTGACATCAGGCCCTGGCAGTCAAGGATTACTTATTGTCCTTGACTTCTTCGAACTCGGCATCGACCACATCATCGGCGTCAGCCTTGTTCTCGCCGGCATTGGCCTGGGCATCACCCTGGGCAGCCTGCTCTTCGTACATCTTCTGTACTACCGGCGCCGAGGCTTCAGACAGGGCATTGATTTTCGCTTCAATCAGCTCCTTGTCGTCACCCTTGACTGCCTCTTCCAGCTCGGTCAGTGCAGTTTCAATCGCCGCTTTCTGCTCGTCGGTCGCCTTGTCGCCGGCTTCGGTCAGTGTCTTGCGGGTTGCATGCACCAGTTGGTCGCCCTGGTTGCGCGCGGTCACCAGCTCTTCGAACTTGCGGTCTTCCTCAGCATTGGCCTCAGCATCGCGCACCATCTGGTCAATCTCTTCATCGGACAGGCCGGAGTTGGCCTTGATCACGATGGACTGCTGCTTGCCGGTGGCCTTGTCCTTGGCGGACACGTTCAGAATACCGTTGGCATCGATGTCGAAGCTGACTTCGATCTGCGGTACGCCACGCTGTGCCGGCGGAATATCGGCCAGGTCGAAGCGACCCAGCGACTTGTTCTGCGTCGCCTGTTTACGCTCACCCTGCAGCACGTGGATGGTCACGGCAGTCTGGTTGTCATCAGCAGTCGAGAATACCTGCGACTTCTTGGTCGGGATGGTGGTGTTCTTCTCGATCAGCGTCGTCATGACGCCGCCCATGGTTTCAATACCCAGCGACAGCGGAGTCACGTCCAGCAGCAGTACGTCTTTTACGTCACCAGCCAGTACCGCACCCTGAATCGCTGCGCCTACGGCAACAGCTTCATCCGGGTTAACGTCCTTGCGCGGCTCCTTGTTGAAGAACTCGGCAACGGTTTTCTGTACCAGCGGCATGCGGGTCTGACCGCCTACCAGAATCACTTCATTGATCTGGGATGCATCCAGACCAGCGTCCTGCATGGCAGTACGGCAAGGCTCGATACTGCGCTTGACCAGATCCTCCACCAGCGATTCCAGTTTGGCGCGGGTCACTTTCACCTGAAGGTGTTTCGGACCGCTGGCGTCAGCCGTGATGTACGGCAGGTTGACGTCGGTCTGCTGACTGGAAGACAGCTCGATCTTGGCTTTTTCAGCAGCCTCTTTCAGGCGCTGCAGAGCCAGCGGATCGTGGTGCAGGTCAACACCGTTTTCTTTCTTGAACTCATCCGCCAGATAATCAATCAGGCGCATGTCAAAGTCTTCACCACCGAGGAAGGTATCACCGTTGGTGGCCAGCACCTCGAATTGGTGCTCACCATCCACTTCGGCAATCTCGATAATGGAGACGTCAAAGGTACCGCCACCCAGGTCATACACCACAATAGTGGAGTCGCCACGGGCCTTGTCCATACCGTAAGCCAGCGCAGCAGCGGTCGGCTCGTTGATGATCCGCTTGACGTCCAGACCGGCAATGCGGCCGGCATCCTTGGTCGCCTGACGCTGGCTGTCATTGAAGTAGGCCGGAACGGTAATAACCGCTTCAGTGACGGCCTCGCCCAGGTAATCCTCGGCGGTTTTCTTCATCTTCTTCAGGACTTCAGCGGAAACCTGCGGAGGAGCCATTTTCTCGCCCTTGGCTTCTACCCAGGCATCACCGTTGTCAGCCTTGATGATCTTGTAGGGCACCAGTTTGATGTCTTTCTGTACGACGTCTTCGTCGAAACGGCGACCGATCAAGCGCTTGACTGCGTTCAGTGTGTTCTGTGGGTTGGTCACCGATTGGCGCTTGGCCGACTGACCTACCAGCGTTTCGCCATCATTGGTGTAGGCGACGATGGACGGCGTAGTACGACCACCCTCGGCATTCTCGATTACCCTGGCGGTACCATTTTCCATGACGGCGACGCAGGAGTTGGTTGTCCCCAGGTCAATACCGATAATTTTACCCATGTGCTATCTCTCCGGAATATGCTGGCCGCACGTGATCGGCGGCACTATTCAAACTGTCTTGAGTCTTAAATAGGGTCAAAAAATAAAATTTCAAGCCTGCTCATCAATTGTTGCGCTGGCCTGACCAGTGGCCGCCTTGCTGACCACCACCATGGCGGGACGCAACAGACGCTCGTTGAGCGTGTAGCCCTTCTGGAACACCTTGATCACGGTATTGGGCTCGACGTTATCGCGCTCCTCCATGGTCATGGCCTGGTGCAACTCAGGGTTGAAGGGCTCGCCATGCGGATCAACGGCAAATACCTGATGACGGCCCAGGGTGTCGGCGAACAGTTTCAGGGTCAGCTCCATGCCATCGCGCATCGGCTTGATCGCCGGATCTTCATCACTGGACAGCTCCAGTCCACGCTCCAGACTATCCATTACCGCCAGCAGGTCATTGGCGAAACGCTCCAGAGCAAACTTGTGCGCCTTGGCTACTTCCTGCTCCGCACGACGACGGGCATTCTGGGCATCAGCCACCGCACGCAGCGCCTGATCCTGAGCCGTCGCCAGCTGTTCTTCCAAGCTGTTGATGCGCGCAACCAGATCTTCTTCTACAGCCACCGTATCCTGCGCCTGATCCGTGCCGAGCTCTTCGCCCTGCGGCTCCTGTCTCTGTTCGTCCACCATGTATCCTCCTGTCTGACAAAATTAGGCGGTGCAGCCAAAGCTGCACTCATGGCATCTATATGGGGCTGGCAAACTGATGTTCAAGGGGCTTGAAAAACAAAGCTTGAGTACTGTATAAACAACCAGAACAACAAGCCTGCGGAGAATGGCGCCATGCTGCTGCACCTGGCGGTGAACAATTACGCAATCGTCGATCATCTGGAACTGGAACTGAATCGCGGGATGACCGTCATCACAGGTGAAACCGGCGCTGGCAAATCCATCATGCTCGATGCCCTGGCCCTGGCCCTTGGCGACCGCGCTGACAGCGGCGCCGTACGCCCTGGTGCGGACAAGGCCGATATCCTGGCCACTTTCGATATCAGCGACATACCCGAAGCCACGCAATGGCTGCAGCAGCGGGACCTGACCAGCGACGAGCCACAGGTCATCCTGCGTCGCGTGGTTACTGCCGAGGGCCGCTCACGCGGCTACATCAACGGCACCCCCTGCCCGCAGCAGGATCTGAAAGCGCTCGGCAACATGCTGATCGATATCCACAGCCAGCATGAACACCAGTCGCTGCTGAAGACCGATACCCACCGCCGGTTGCTGGATGCCTATGCCAATGCCAGCGAGCTGGCCCGTCAGGTGCAGCTCGCTGCCCAGCGCTGCCGCCAGACAGAACAGGCCCTGCAGCAGGCCAACGACAACAGCGAAGAGCACCGCTCCCGTATCCAGCTGCTCAGCTATCAGCTGGAAGAGCTGGATAACCTGAGCCTGCAGGAAGGCGAGCTGGAGCAACTGGAAAGCGAACAGCGCCAGCTGGCCAACGCCGAGCTGATTACCCAGTCCTGCCAGCAAATCATCACTATCTGCAGCGAAAGCGACAGTGGCAGCGTACTCCAGGCACTGAACACCAGCCTCGGACGGCTGGGCAGCCTGCGTCAGCACAGCCGCAACCTGGACGACGCACACGACCTGCTGGCCAGCGCCCAGATCCAGGTAGAAGAAGCTGTCGGGGAGCTGAGCCGCTATCTGGATCACTTCGAAGCCGATCCGCAGCGCCAGCAGGAAGTCGACGAGCGCCTCGGCGTCATTCATGACCTGGCGCGCAAACACCGGATCAACGCCGACGAGCTGCCGGCCCTGCAATTACGCCTGATCGAGGAGCTCGAAGGCATCCAGCAGAACGATACGGACAAGGAGCGACTGGCCGAAGAACTGGCCGCCTACCAGGCGCACTATCAGCGACTGGCAGACAAGCTGTCCGGCACCCGCCAGAAGGCCGCGAAGAAACTGGCCAGGGCGGTGACCGGAGAAATACAGCAACTGGGCATGCCGGGCGGCCAGATACAGGTCCAGCTGCACCCGCTGCAAGCTGCACAGTATCCGCTGCAGGGCCAGGAAAACGTGGAGTTTCTGGTCAGCGCCAACCCCGGCCAGCCACCCAAGCCGCTGGCAAAGGTGGCCTCCGGCGGCGAACTGTCGCGCATCAGCCTCGGGATCCAGGTGATTACCGCGCAGACCTCGCGGGTGCCCACACTGGTGTTTGATGAAGTGGATGTCGGCATTGGCGGACCGACCGCGGAGATTGTCGGCAAACTGTTGCGCCAGCTGGGCGAGCGCGGCCAGGTACTCACGGTTACCCACCTGCCCCAGGTGGCCGCGCAGGGGCACCAGCATCTGTTTGTGCGCAAGGAACAGCAGCGGGATTCGACACGGACACGCATCGACAAACTGGACCAGGAAGGTCGGGTTCAGGAGGTCGCCCGGATGCTGGGCGGAGTAGATCTTACCGAGGAGTCGCTGGCCCATGCTCGCAAGCAACTGGCGGGCAACAGCTAGGCACAAGACGGACCGGGTGCATGGATGATCGCGGCAATGACATGGCAATCCATCGCCCGTCACACACCCTGACCGTCAGAGGCTCTTTTTCTTTACGTAGAGCACGAGGTTGTGGTCGACCATTTCATAGCCGTGCTCTTTGACCACCTGTTGCTGGCGACGCTCGATTTCCGGATCAAAGAACTCGATCACCTCTCCGGTATCCACGCACACCATATGGTCGTGGTGCTCGCCATCAGCCAGCTCGAAGACGGCATGACCGCCATCAAAGTTATGACGAACCACAAGACCAGCGGCTTCAAACTGGGTCAGCACCCGGTAAACGGTGGCCAGCCCCACGTCTTCCCCGGCCTCCATCAAGGACTTGTATACATCCTCGGCACTCATGTGCCGGTCCTCGGTGTTATCCAGCATTTGCAGGATCTTGACACGCGGCAGCGTGACCTTGAGCCCCACTTTACGCAGTTCGTGATTTTCAGACATGTTGTGTTTCTCTCTACAATGCTTCGCAGCGCCGGATCAGTCGGGTATGATTCAGGGCTCTCAGCAAACTTTCGATAGTGGATGTTACCACGCGATGCCAAACAGTCTGAACCGTGCCCTTTGTATCCTGTTATTTACTGCCGCCGCCAGCCTTGCCGGCTGTGGCTTCCCCGGCGTATACAAGATCGATGTCCAGCAGGGCAACGTCGTCACCCAGGAAATGGTAGACCAGTTACGCCCGGGCATGACCACCCGCCAGGTGCGTTTCATCATGGGCACGCCCTTGATCCAGGACACCTTCGAGCCTGACCGCTGGGATTACCTGTACAGCATGCAAGCCGGCCACAATCCCCGCGAGCAGGAACGCATCAGTCTGATCTTTGAAAATGATCAGTTGATCGGCCTGGCGGGTGACTTCGTACCCGGCACTAGTCGCGATGAAGCCATCATGGGTGGCGCCAACGAGGATGAACCGGCTGCCAGCAGCTACCCGGTCGATCTCGGCGCGCCTCTCGGCACTGGCGAGTAATAGCCTCGGCGGAGCGCGAACTCCGCCGCGTCAACCTCAGTCGGGCTTCGACATCTCCTTGGCCTTCGCGGCGCGCTGCTTGCGCACCTCCTTCGGATCCGCAATCAGCGGACGGTAGATTTCGACGCGCTCGCCCTCGGCCAGCACCCGCTGAGCCGGCGCAGCAACCGCCTTGCCAAATATACCCATCGGGCTATTGTCCACATCCAGCCCCGGGAAATACTCGGCAATACGAGACAGCTGAACAGCTTCCAGCATGGTCGTACCCGCCGGCACGGCTATTCGCACAATACGCTGTTTATCCGGCAGCGCATACGCCACCTCAACCGTAATACCTGGCTCAACCATAAAGCTCCTGCGCCCTTCTGGAAAATGCTTCCACCATGGTGTTCGCAGCATGATTGAACAGCGGACCCAATGTCGCTCGTACCAAGGTGCCGGAGTAGCTGAATTGCAGATCCAGAGTGATCTTGCAGGCCTGCTCATTCAATACCTGAAACTCCCACACCCCATGCAGCTCACTGAACGGCCCATCTTCCAGGTGCATATCGATACGCTGGCCTGGCACCAGATCGTTACAGGTAGTGAAGCTTTGATGTAGTCCGGCCTTACCCACAGTCAGCCGTGCGCGCATCTGCTCATCGGTTTCACTGAGTACCTCTGCCTTGGTACACCACGGAAGAAATTCGGGGTAATGCTCAACACGATTGACCAGTTCAAAGAGACGCTCCGCCGGAAAAGGCAGCAGAGCCGACCGCTTGATATGCGTCATAGGATTTTCACTTGTACAGTCATTAAATGATCTCCAGCTTGATACGCGAGATAGCCTACCAGCGAATAGACCGCAGGGAACAGGAGCAATTTCCTGCAAATGTCCCGATGTCGCTTCAACGAGATAGCCGAAGATCAAGGCAGTCCCTATAATACGCGCCCATGAGCAAACAAAAGAAATCCCAGCCCTCCGGCGGCAC
>CAYYUQ010000037.1:0-30755 GCA_964474945.1 uncultured Halopseudomonas sp.
GTGCAAACCGGTCACGATGCCCGGAATGACCGGTCACGCTCGCCGGAATACGCAAGGCTCTCGCTTGATGAGGCAGAGGCCAGCATTGTTTTCTCGACTTCTTCCCAGAGGAACAAAATCTTCCGCCGTCCAAAAGGTTTGATGTAATGCTTCCCTTCTAGCAGGACGGTATCTTTCAGGGTCTGACGGATTGTTCTGCAGTCGTACTTGATACGTTCCGAGAGCTCTTCGGTGGTTAGATAGGTGCAAGAGATTTCCATGGCTTGAGTCCTTCTTAAGGGTTATTCTGAATAGCTAAAACTCATTCTTGATGGTCAAATGCCATCCTGAATAACATTTTAAATAGCAGAATATTATTTGCAAGCCTTTTTTTGCATTCTGGATAGCATAATTGCTTTTTAGGTGGTTTTTTATGATTCGATGTCATCTTGCTCGTTTGATGGGCGAGCGGAAAATGAAGATAGTTGATGTGGCCCGTGATACTGGGCTGAACCGGAACACCGTTACGCTGCTTTACAGGGAAACAGCTCAGCGCGTGGATCTGGACGCCCTGGATAAACTGTGCAAGTTATTCGAGTGTGAGGTGGGGGATATTCTGGAGTTCATACCGGACGGGGAGTGATGGTGTATACCGGCTGGAGATTTGTAGCTGGTCGGTCAGAGTGGGGGAGGGCTATTTCTGATTCTGTGACGACAAAGGACTTACGGTCACTTTTTTGATTTTTGCCAAATGTCACGATCGCGTTTGGCACATATACGTCACATATTCGTCACAGAGCGATTCCTGAACGACAGGCACAAAAAAGCCAGATCAATATGTTATTGATCTGGCTTAATTTTATCTGGTTGCGGGGACAGGATTTGAACCTATGACCTTCGGGTTATGAGCCCGACGAGCTACCAGACTGCTCCACCCCGCGTCTGAGGTGGCTCATTCTACGGATTTAAAAGAGGCTGTCAAGCACTTGATGCGAAAAGAATTTTTAACCTCGCTCGTCCACTGTTATACGTCGTAGCCCAACCGGGTGATAGCATTGAGATATCATCTGCTGTTTGCTACAGAAACGAATAATGGTTCTACTTTGCCGTTGGATACCGCCCGTGACCATGCTATATCAACAATAAAAAAGGGATGCTCCATGCCGCGAACAGTAGATCCTTATGCTATTTCTACCTTGAAGGCAGAGTTTACTGATTCTCGTGCTGAAAAGGCCTATCGACTGCATATGCAGCCCTTGCAGTCTCGTCATTTGCAGGTGGCGCTGCTGGTCTGGGGCGCCCTGCTCCTGGCGTTTGGTGTGCTGGATCTGCATGCGTTGGGTTGGACGCCTGCTTTTGCAATCCTGTTTACTTGTCGGGTTGTGCAGGCGGCTTTGCTTTTTTCTCTGGCATTCGCGCTGCGTAGCCGTCCGCACTGGGCCAGCAATGGCTACGCAGTAACAACCCTGGAAATCATCGGTTTTTTCCTGTTTCTACCGATTTACTTTCTTCGTCCAGAAGTGGCCACGCTCACCGTAGTGGTGCTTGGCTTGATGCTGCTGGTCATGTTCCTGTTCGTACCCAACCGTCTCAGCCTCACATTATTGGCAGCGTTGGTGGGAATGTTGCTGACCCTGTTGTGCCTGCTGATCAATGGGCGGGGTGTGGAGATCATTATCAGCGCAGTGATCTTTCTCGCGATGCCGATCATCACCGGTTTCATCACCGCCCAGCAGTTACATACCGTTCAGCGGCGGCAATTCGCAATGTTCAAGCAGGCGCGGAATGCCAACCGGGCACTGAAAAAGGAAGTGAAGCGCCGCAAGCTGCTGGAAGAGGAGCTCAAACGCCAGGCTACAACCGATCCACTGACCGGGCTATTCAATCGCCGCCAATACGAAATGCTGTTTCGACGTGAGCGGGAGCGCTGCCGCCGGCAGGGCACGACTATCTGCGTTGCCATGGGCGATCTGGATCATTTCAAGGCGCTGAACGACAAGCTGGGCCATGACAGCGGCGATATTGCCCTGCGCCATGTGGCCAGTCTGTTTACCGCCCAGCTGCGCGAAGGTGATGTGGTTGGCCGCTTTGGCGGCGAGGAGTTCATTATTCTGCTGCCGGATACCGACGTAACGGAAGCCGCCCGGGTGATAGAGCGTCTTCGTCAGGCGTTGGAAGAAAATCCGGTGCCGTTGGAGGAGCAGCCCTGGAAGCTGACCGTGACCTTCTCGGTGTCCGCGGTGTTGGAGAGCGAGCGGGACATTACCGAGACTCTGCGCCGGGTGGATGCCGGTTTGTATCAGGGCAAACATGCGGGACGCAATCAGGTGGTTGTGGTCTGATGCGGTACACTATTGGGCATGTTTTGTCGGATGCCCACCTTGCGCAAGATTATCCATGTTGACTGCGATTGCTTTTACGCTGCTATCGAGATGCGGGATGATCCGCGCCTGCGTAATCGGCCTCTGGCGGTGGGCGGTGAGCTCGGCAAGCGGGGCGTCATAGCGACTTGCAACTACGAGGCCCGGGCCTACGGCGTGCGGTCGGCCATGGCGTCGGCCTATGCCAGGAAGCTTTGCCCTGATTTATTGATCGTGCCGGTGCGCATGGCGGTATACAGCGAGGTGTCCGCCTCGATTCAAGCTATTTTTCATGAGTACACACCACTGGTTCAGCCGCTGTCGCTGGACGAGGCCTATCTGGATGTCACCGAAAGCGCAGCCTGTCGCGGCAGCGCCACGCTGATCGCGCAGGAAATTCGCCAGCGTGTGCGCGACAGCCAGGGGATCACGGTATCTGCCGGGGTTGCTCCCAACAAGTTTCTGGCCAAGATCGCCAGTGATTGGAACAAGCCGGACGGGCTCAAGGTGATCTTACCGGATGAGGTTGATGAGTTCGTATCGGCGCTACCGGTAAATCGATTGCCCGGCGTGGGCAAGGTGACGGCCCAGCGACTGCACGGCCTGGGTCTGGATACCTGTGCTGAGGTCAGATCGTGGCGCAAGCAGGACTTGTTCCGTGAGTTCGGCATCTTCGGCGAGCGGCTATGGGAGTTGGTCAGGGGGATAGATGATAGCCCGGTGGTGGTGGATCGGGTGCGTCAGTCGGTCAGCGTGGAAAATACCTATGAACAGGATCTGCCGGATCTGCCTGCTTGCCTGGCTGCGCTTCCGCCGTTGTTGGATAAGCTGGCGTTGCGTCTTGGCCGCCTGGAAGGCGAATACCGGGTCAGCAAGCCTTTTGTAAAACTCAAGTTCCAGGATTTTACCCAGACCACTCTGGAGCAGGCGGGGGCGCCGATCACACCCAGTGGTTTTGAGAATCTCTGTGCGCAGGCCTTTGCCCGGGGCAATCGGCCTGTGCGCTTGATTGGCGTCGGGGTGCGGCTGGAGAACGGCTATAATCCCCTCGGCGAACAGCTACTCTTGTTCTGAGCCTGCCGCGGCCTTGCTGCATTTCGGGCACAGGTGATTCTCACCCTGGGGCACCCAACCCAATTGACCTATGCGCTGTACGGCCTTGGCGGTGCGCTGCTCGAGACTGTCCTTTTCTTCGGCGAGAAACTCGAACGCTTGCTCCCGGGCGCATGCATCACAACGGATCGACCAACCGAGCACCATCTTGTCACTCAGATCCGGTCCGGTGGCGGTGGCTGTCCACTGGCCGGGAGGATTGATCAGATAGCGCACCTTGCTGACCTGCAAGGGCAGGGGTAGGTCGCGACTGCCTTTTACGGTGCAGATCAGCGTATCAGCTGGCTGAATGCCTCCGCCCTGGCCGGTTACCTGATAGAGTCCGGCGGCGATGGTGCGGCATTCAATCAGGGTATGTGAGGGGTTCAGCGCGGTGCGCCGGAAGTCATGTTCTGCCATGGGGTATCCGCCTGTAAGAAGGGTGCACATGATAACACCGGTGCAGGTTGGCATATCACCGTGCTCACTGATGGTCACGGTTGAAGGGGTGTGGCTTATATGATCGTTGCAGTAGCCAATCAATAATAACGAGGATAGATAATGAGCGTAATGCAACTGTTCGACCTGACCGGCAAGGTCGCATTGATCACAGGTGGTACCAAAGGGCTGGGTTTGCAGATGGCCGAGGCGCTGGGCGAGCAGGGCGCGAAGATCTTTATCAACGCGCGCAAAGCCGATGAAGTTCAGCAGGTGGTTGCTGAGCTTAACGCCCGTGGTATCGAGGCTGACGGTATTGTTTGCGACCTCGGCAAACCCGATGGCAACCCGGTGGTGGCCTTGGCCGATGCGGTGCAGGCACGTTTTGGTACCGTGGATATTCTGATCAATAACGCCGGTACCACTTGGGGCGAGCCGGCTGCGGAGCACAGCCATTCGGGCTGGCAGAAGGTGATGCACCTGAACGTGGATGTGTGCTTTCTATTGGCTCAGGAAGTGGCGCGCCGTTTCATGATTCCACAGCGTGCCGGCAAGATCATCAACATTGCCTCGATCGCAGGCTTGAAGGGCAACGGCCCGAATACCGGCGTGCATACGGTGGCCTATAACACCAGTAAAGCCGCTGCCATTAACCTGACACGCGCGCTGGCGGGTGAATGGGGCGCGTTTAATATCCATGTGAATGCTATTTGTCCGGGCTACTTCCCGACCAAACTGGCCAAGGGGCTCGACCATGTCGCCGAAGCCATTATCCGGGACACCCCGCTGGGACGGGTAGGCGGTGAAGATGACATCAAGGGGCTGGCGCTGTTTCTGGCGAGTGATGCGTCTCGCCATGTCACCGGTCAAGCGGTGGCGCTGGATGGTGGTTATTCAGCGGTGTGAAGAATGGAAGCGGGGTCTCAGACTCCGCTTTTGGATGGCAGACCGTTGCGTAGTGACTGCGCAGCCCCACGCAATTGCTCGGCATGCTGCTGCTCCAGATTGAGCATGTCCTGCTCGTATTGCCGCCGCTGGGCGGGCGGTAATGCCTTCCAGGCCTGATGCGTCGGTATGTGGGCGGTGGCATCAAAAACGGTTTCAAACACGTCCACATTTACGTTGGCAGCGCGGGCGCCTGTGTAATTGTCCAGCAGCACCTTGATGCGTATAGCGCCTTCAATCAGCGGCACCTGTCCTTCCAACAGAGCTTGAGCAAGAAAGCGGATGTCGCCGGCAAGACGTGCGTTGCGTTCTTCGCGTTGCAGAGTCTGGCGCTGACGTTGACGCCAGACCTGATACCAGAGGCGCGCTGCGTATCCAGCGAGAACAAAAATGACCAGCAAGCCGCCAATGACCAACCATTCGATCAGGCTCATTTAACTGTCATCGCGGCGTGGTTCATGGTTATTAATCCTTGAGATTCAGGTCGGCGGGATCCAGCGTGCCCTGTTCGCTCAGGGTCAGGCGCGGCGCCCAGAACAGCCCGGTACTGATATGGCCGTTGATTCGGTAATTGACTGGTTTCTGCTGTTCGACCATCTTCAGCAGATCACCGAGGTGACGCCACATGTTGGAGCGCACGGTTAAATCAAAGTATTCCGATCCGTAGGCCGGCACAGTAAAGGAACGATCGGTCACCCCGGTCGCCAGGCGCATGTTATTCAGATAGACCTGATAATGCATGCCGCGGATCGGCAGCGCGCGATCATTGGGGTTATCTACCCGCATACGCAGACGAAAGGATTGCTCCCAGAGGTTGGCTTTCAACATGTCCACATTGGCGAGCGTGACGTCGGGCTCGGTATAGGATCTATTGAATACCGCACAGCCATCGAGCGTGAGCAGGCTGGCGAGCAATATCAGCATCAAGCCGGTCGAACGCATCATCAATCGGAATCCCTCCATTTACTGTGCCTTGTTGTTTGGTTGAAGTTGTCGTCAACCGGCAGCCTGTCCATACTAGGTTCTGTTGCAATGAAACGGCAACCGAACGTACCACCTATTTAAGACAAGGGAGTAAAAAGATGGCAACTTTTGAGGTGGCTTTCCATGGCCAGGTGCAGCCCGGGGTAGATGCTGCACAGGCCAGGACGCGGATTGGGCAGCTGTTTCAGGTGGGAGATCAGCAACTGGATATGCTGTTTTCCGGGCGGCGTATTGTCATCAAGCAGGGTCTGGATGAGGCCGCAGCAGAAAAGTACCGTCAGGCAATTGAGCGGGCCGGTGCGTTGTGCGAAATCAACCAGATAGTTGCCGAGCCGAGTACACCGCCTGCCGTATCCGAGTCGGTAGCCGCGCCTGACTCCCAGCCAGCCACTTCAAGACTGGTGCCGCGGGATGAGTACATGGCGGCTTTTGTTGATGTTGAGGCGCCGAACCTGCCGCTGGCTCCGTTGGGCGCGGACATGCAGGATAGCTATTCGGATTTCGCGCCGCTGGATATCGATCTCTCGTCTTTCACCCTGGCTCCGCCAGGTAGCGATCTTGAGCAGTTGCCCAGCGCGCCGCCGCCCTCCGCACCGGATACCAGCCACCTGCGTCTGATCGACGACAAATAACGCGATAATCTGGTTTGTTGGGCCATTTCTCAATAGCGACAGCATTGCTTGAACTTGCGCCCCGAACCGCAGGGGCAAGGATCATTACGTCCGACGCTGACCGGGTGGTTTGGGTCGATGAAATACCAGCGCTGACCCAGCCGGCAAAAATCCGAGCACTCCAGATGGCTGTGCCGCTGACCATCCGGATCGGCCCAGCGGGCTATGAAGGCCACCTGAGCGCGATTCGCGGTGCCACTGTCGATATCCTCCCGGGTCACCTGTAAGCCAAGCCACTGGCTGTCCGTGCTCCATTGTGCAATGGCCTGTCGATCCAGTTCGGCCTGCTGGGCTGGCAGGGTGGTGTCGATCAGATAATCAATCAGCCCCAGGGTGTAGGCGCTGTACCGCGAGCGCATCAGTCGCCCTGCATGTGCGGCGGGTTGTCCCTGATGCAAGGGCTGGCAGCATTCGGCATAGGTGTTGCCGTCACCGCAAGGGCAGGGCGCTGATGATGCGAGTATCGACATGGTCATTTCTGCTCGTGATAGTAGCGTGGTTCTGTGGGGTGCAGGGCGCATGGCCGCCGGCTAGATGTTATCATCCGTGCTCTGATCCGGAGTATGCATGCTCAACGATGACCTCAAAGGCCAGATCCAGGCGGCCTATCGCACCTTCCTCGAAAATAAGTCGCTGAAGCCGCGCTACGGCCAGCGGGTGATGATTGCCGAGGTGGCGAAATTATTTGGCGGTGTGGCACTGGATGAAGAAGGTCATCGGGACGGTGAAGCGGCGGTAGCCGTGGTGGAGGCCGGTACCGGTACCGGCAAGACGGTCGCCTACTGTCTGGCCGGTATTCCCATTGCCAAGCATCTGGGCAAGCCATTGGTCATTTCTACCGCCACTGTAGCGCTGCAGGAACAGATTGTACTCAAGGATCTGCCGGATATTCAGCGCAACGCCGGTCTGAATTTCCATTTCGCTCTGGCCAAGGGGCGGGGGCGCTACGTCTGCCTGTCCAAGCTGGATCAACTGCTGCAGGACAACCAATCGCTCGCCAGTCGCCAGCAGGGCTTTGCTGACGAAGGCTTCCGCATTGATGTGGATGAAGCCGGGCTGAAGCTCTACACCCGCATGGTTGAAGCGCTGGCCAGCAACAAGTGGGACGGTGAGCGGGACTCCTGGCCCGAGGCGCTGGAGGATCAGGACTGGTCGCGCCTGACCACTGACCACATTCAGTGCACCAACCGCCGGTGCGGCCACTTCAATCAATGCGTGTTCTACAAGGCCCGGGAAGGCATCCAGAAGATCGACGTTATCGTCACCAACCATGACCTCGTGCTGGCTGACCTGGCGCTGGGTGGCGGCGCTATCCTGCCGGATCCGCGCGATTGCCTGTATGTGTTTGACGAGGGCCATCATTTGCCGGACAAGGCTATCAGCCACTTTGCCCACCATACCCGGATGGCAGCGACCACCGATTGGCTGGATCAACTGGACAAGAACCTGAGCAAGTTGCTGGCCCAGCACCCGCTGCCGGGGGATTTTGGCCGCCTGCTGGAGCAGGTGCCGCAGTTGGCCCGTGAGCTGAAGCCTCATCAACAGTTCATGGCCCAGGCGTTGGGCGAGGTGGCGGATTTCGCCAGCAGTGAAGACCTCAGCGGTCATGTCCGCCCGCAGTACCGTTTTGAACATGGCGTGGTACCCGAGCACCTGCGGGACATGTCCCTTGAGCTCAAGGCTGGGTTTGGCCGCATCAGCGATCTTTTACAACGGCTGGTGGATCTGCTCAAGGATGCCATGGACGGCGAGGTAACCGGTGTCCCTCAACCCCAGGCTGAAGAATGGTTCCCATTGTTTGGCGCGTTACAGGCTCGAGCTGAGAGTAACTGGACGCTGTGGACGCAGTTCAGCCTGGTTGATGCGGAAGACAAGCCGCCCACCGCCCGTTGGCTGACCTTGACCGAGCAGAGTGATCTGGAAGTGCATGTCAGCCCGATTCTGGCTGCTGACACGCTGCGTCAATATCTGTGGCACAGCGCATTTGCCGCGTTGGTGACCTCGGCAACCATCACTGCGCTGGGTCGTTTTGATCGCTTCAGCCATCGCGCCGGATTACCAAAGAGCGCTGTCTGTACTCTGGCACCGAGCCCGTTCCGCTACGCTGAAAGCGGCGTGCTGCGCGTGCCGAATCACGGCGCTGATCCGCGGGATAATGCCGGACACAGCGCTGCGATTATCGAACACCTGCCCGGCATCCTGGAGAATGAACCCGGCAGTCTGGTGCTGTTCTCCTCCCGACGGCAGATGTTGGAGGTGTACGCAGGGCTACCCAGTGCCTTCCGCGAGCGGGTTCTGGTACAGGGCGATCTGTCCAAGCAGGAGCTGATTCGCCAGCATCGAGCGCGGGTGGATGACGGGCAGTCCAGCGTCATTTTCGGTCTGGCCAGCTTTGCTGAGGGCGTCGATCTGCCAGGCAAGTATTGTGAGCATGTGGTGATCGCGAAGATTCCCTTTGCCGTGCCCGATGACCCGGTAGAGGCAGCGCTGTCGGAATGGATCGAACGTAACGGTGGTAATCCGTTCATGGAGATTGCCGTGCCGGATGCCTGTTTGCGCCTGGTACAGGCCTGCGGGCGTCTGCTGCGCACCGAGCAGGACACGGGCACCATTACATTGCTGGATCGGCGGCTGGTCACCCAGCGCTATGGCAAGGCAATACTGAATGCGCTGCCACCGTTCCGCCGGGAGATTGAATAATCCGCAGATGCGTCGGCGAGCCAAAGCGTGTAAATATTTACTGATACGTCAGTACACAACTCGGATAAGAACAAGACCATGACCCAGGTACAAGGGTATTTCGACCCTCGATTTGAAACAGTTCGTGAGCTGTTTGCTCAACAACAGAGCGACCCTCAGACACGGGGTGCGGCGCTCTGTGTCACTGTCGGTGAGGACACCGTGCTGGATCTCTGGCATGGCGTAACCGACAAGGACAATAGTCAGGCCTGGGAGCAGGACACCCTTGTTAACGTCTTCTCCTGCACCAAACCCCTCGGCGCTGTAGCGCTGCTGCAGCAGGTGCAGGCCGGGCGCATCGGGCTGGATGACACTGTGGCAAGCACCTGGCCGGCGTTTGCTCAGGCCGATAAGCAGGGGATTACCTTGCGCCATATTCTCAGTCATCGCTCGGGGCTGTCAGCGATCAGCGCGCCACTACCTGCCGAAGCGCTGTTTGATTGGCAAGCCATGACCTCGGCATTGGCAGCTCAGGCGCCCTGGTGGGCGCCGGATACGGATCATGGTTATGCGCCCTTGACCTATGCCTGGTTGCTCGGTGAGCCGTTGCGCCGGTTGAGCGGGCAGATGCCTGGCGATTATCTGCGCGAGCATATCTGCCAGCCGCTGGGTATGGATTTTCATGTCGGGGTTGCGGACGGGGATCTGGCGCGCATAGCGCATGTGTCCCGGCTGCGTAATCATTCCGGTGATGAATACGCCCGGGCGCTGTTTGCTGCGATGGGTAATGCGCAAGGACTGGCCTGGAAGGCTTTTGCCAACCCCAGCAGCCTGCAAACCAGCACCAACAAACCAGAATGGCAGCAAGCGCAGATTCTGGCGGCCAATGGCACCGGTAACGCCCGCTCGCTGGCGCGCTTCTGGCAGGTCATGGCCCATGATGGTCGGCTCGGTGATGCGCAACTGCTGGATGCCGAGCTGGTGCGCCTGATGCGTCAGGAACACAGCGTCGGGATGGATCGCACCTTGTTATGTCCGACCCGCTTTGGGCTGGGCGTCATGCTGGAGCAATCCTGGTCGGGGGGGAGCTTTGGTATGGGCGCCAACGCCTTTGGTCATCCCGGAGCGGGTGGCGCGCTGGGCTTTGCCGATCCTGACGCCCGCGTCGGCTTCGGTTATGTGACCAATACCATGGGGCCGTATGTGCTTACCGATCCGCGGGCCGGTGATTTAAGTCGCGAAACTTATCGCTGCCTGCGTGCATTATCTTGAGTGGGATCAATGGAGGGGCATGCGCTGATATGTCAGGATTGCCCATACCGATTTTTCAGGAGCTTACCCCGTGAAATACAGCATCGCTGATATGCGCCGTAACTACACCCGCGATGGGCTGGTGGAATGCCAGGCGCAGGACGATCCCTTTACACAGTTTGGCTTGTGGTTCAGTCAGGCGGTAGAGGTCGAGTCAACCGAACCCAACGCCATGATGCTGGCTACCGTGGACGCGGCGGGCCAGCCGCATCTGCGTACGTTGCTGCTGAAGGGGTTTGATCATCAGGGGTTCGTGTTCTACACCAATTACCAGAGCGCCAAGGGCGAACAGTTGTTGACCCATCCTCAGGCCGCGATGACGTTCTGGTGGCCGGATCTGGAGCGCCAGGTGCGTATTGAAGGGTGCGTGGAGCAGGTCAGCGCTGAGGAATCGGATATGTATTTTCACAGTCGTCCGCTGGATAGTCGGCTGGGAGCCTGGGCATCACCCCAGAGTCAGGTCATCGGTGGACGGGAGGTGCTGGAGCAGCGCCTGGCTGCGGTTGAGGCGCAGTATGCTGGTAATGAGCCACCCAGACCGCCGCATTGGGGCGGTTTTCGGCTGGTGCCGCAGATGGTTGAGTTCTGGCAGGGTCGCCCGAGTCGCTTGCATGATCGACTGCGCTATCGGCTGGATAATAATCAGTGGCTTTGCGAGCGGCTGGCCCCCTGAGGCAGTGGGCGGACGCCGCAGGTCAGGCCCGGGTCTCGCGTAACCAGTCGATAACGCCCTGGCCTGCTATGCGCCCGCTGGCAAAGCAGGCGGTCAACAGATAACCCCCGGTAGGCGCTTCCCAATCGAGTATCTCCCCGGCGCAGAATACGCCGGGGAGTTGTTTCAGCATCAGGCGTTGATCCAGCGACTGCTGCATCACTCCACCGGCACTGCTGATGGCCTCAGCCAGCGGGCGGGTGGCGGACAGGCGAACCGGTAACGCCTTGATAGCATGAGCCAGTGAGGGGGTGTCGGCCATCTGTTGCCGGGGCAGGCGCTCATGTAATAGAGCTATCTTCAAGGGATCGAGTCCGGCTCGCTTGCGCAGGAGGTTGGATAGCGATTGACCCTTGTGCGGCTGCGCCAGTACGCGGGTCAACTGTTCAAGTGTGCGATCCGGGGCCAGATCCAGCAGCAGATCAGCATGCCCCTGTCGTTCGATCAATTCGCGAAGCGGCGCGGAAAGCGCGTAGATAAGGCTGCCTTCGAGCCCATCAGCGCTGACAATGCATTCGCCACGGCGCTGCAGGATCTCGTTATCCACGGTGGTCAGGCTGGCAACCACCGATTTCAATGGTTGGCCAGCAAAACGCTCGGCCAGGTAGCTGCTCCACGAGGTGATAAAGCCGCAGTTGGCAGGCGCCAGCTCGCGTACCATGATCCCCCTTTCGCGCAGGGTAGGAACCCACTGACCATCCGAACCCAGTCGCGCCCAGCTGCCGCCGCCCAGTGCCAGTACAACCGCGTCGGCCCGTAACGAGCGCTCACCATCGGGAGTATCAAGGATCAGCTGGCCCTCGGCATCCCAGCCGCGCCAGCGATGTCGCGTATGCAGTTGTACACCGGTGTCGCGCAACCGTTTCAGCCAGGCACGCAGCAGCGGGGCGGCTTTCATGTCCGTGGGGAACACCCGGCCAGATGTGCCCACGAAGGTGTCGATGCCCAGCCCATGAATCCACTGGCGTAAACCGGGCCCATCCAGACCCTGCAGCCACTCGCCAACCCAGGGAGCGGCTTCGCGGTATCGGCTCAGAAAGGGTTCGCTGGGTTCGGAATGAGTAATATTCATGCCGCCCACGCCGGCCAGCAGAAACTTGCGTCCTACGGACGGCATGGCATCAAACAGCGCCACACGCACCCCAGCCATCGCCAGGGTTTCAGCAGCCATGAGTCCGGCCGGGCCACCGCCGATAATGGCGACCAGGGGTGAGTCACTGCTGGCGTGAGAGGACATGCGTTATTCCGGTGAATGCGGGGTGGGAAGTGTACCGTAAAGGCGGAAATGACCCCACGCAGAATGCTGTTAACAAGCAAAACACTATTAGAATTGTGCAGCTGAGTTTAGAATCCCCGTCCTTTCATGTGCGACACTCTGTCGCCTACCCGATGTTGTTTGCTCCGCCCATTGACGGGGGAGGTTGGTCGAGGAGTCGCTATGAGCCAAAAACTGAATAATCTGGTCAATCTGCTGGGGCTGGAAAAGATAGAAGAGAACCTGTTCCGTGGGTGCAGTGAGGATCTGGGCTTTCGCCAGCTGTTCGGCGGCCAGGTACTGGGCCAGGCGCTGTCTGCCGCCAGCCAGACAGTCGCCCCCGAGCGCAATGTCCATTCGGTTCATGGCTACTTTCTGCGCCCCGGTGATGCCCGCCTGCCGATTGTTTATCAGGTAGATGCGCCACGCGACGGAGGCAGCTTCTCTACTCGTACGGTCACCGCGGTGCAGAAAGGGCGTGCGATTTTCACCCTGATGGCTTCCTTCCATGGCGACGAGCAGGGCGTATCCCATCAAGCGCCAATGCCAGATGTTCCCGGTCCGGACGGCATCAAGAATGAGCTGGAAGTAGCGCTGGAAAACCAGCACATGCTGCCAGAGGCGGTGCGTGAAAGCGTGCTTTGTCCCAAGCCTATCGAGATCCGCCGGGTAAATGGCTACAACCCTTTCAATCCGAAGCGCTCCGAGCCACAGCAATACATCTGGTTCCGTGCCGATGGGGAGTTGCCGGACGATGATCACCTGCATCGCTACCTGTTTGCCTATGCTTCGGACTTCAATCTGCTGAGCACCGCTGCATTGCCGCACGGTATTTCAACCTGGTCGCCGCGTATGCAAGTGGCGAGCATCGACCACGCTGTCTGGTTCCATCGTCCACTGCGGATGGATGATTGGCTACTGTACGCCATGGACAGCCCGTCGGCCAATGCTGCCCGTGGCTTTTCACGGGGTCTGGTATACAACCGTGCAGGTGAGCTGGTGGCTTCGGTAGCACAGGAATCACTGATGCGTGAGCGTGTTGATGGTATTTGAGATGCGTCTGCGCGGTTGGATCTTCGATCTTGATGGCACGCTGACGGTGGCGCAGCACGATTTTCCTGCGATCCGCCGGGAGCTTCAGATTCCGCAGGATGAGGATATTCTGGAGCATCTGGGCAAGCTGCCTATAGCTGAGCGTCAGCAGTTGAATGAGCGATTGGATGCCATTGAGCTGCGTCTGGCGCAGGAAGTGGCACCGGCACCGGGGGCTGCGGAGCTGATCCGCGAATTGCATCGTCAGCAATTGCGGCTGGGCATCCTGACGCGTAATTTGCGTGAGGTGGCCATGGCCTCGTTGGAGCACATTGGCGTACTGGATTGCTTTGATCCGCAGCATATCATTGGCCGCAACGATGCCCTGCCCAAGCCAGATCCGCACGGGATCCAGCGTTTATTGGCTGATTGGCAATTGACCGAAACCGAAACGGTGATGGTCGGAGATTTTCGTTTTGATCTGGAGGCAGGGCGGGCGGCAGGTTGTTACACCTGTCTGATTCACCCGCAAAATGAGTGGCCGGACATGACGGATCTGCATGTGCCGGACTGCCATGCGCTGCTGGCGCGTATACAGGCCGGTTACACTGACGTCTGAGCTTACATGCTCAGGCGCATGGACAGATCAACCGCCTTGATATCCTTGGTCAGACTGCCGATCGAAATATAATCCACTCCGGTTTCGGCCACTGCCCGCAGGGTGTCTTCGTTGATGCCGCCGGAGGCCTCAAGCTTGGCCTGGCCGGCAGTGATGCTTACCGCGGTACGCATATCGTCATTGCTGAGTTCGTCCAGCATGATGATGTCGGCTCCGGCGTCCAATGCCTCCCGGAGTTCTGCGAGGCTTTCCACTTCCACTTCGACCGGTTTGCCTGGTGCCAATTCGCGGGCCTGGCTTACCGCGGCGTGAATACCTCCGCAGGCGGCGATGTGGTTTTCCTTGATCAGGAAAGCGTCGAATAGACCGATACGGTGGTTATGGCAGCCGCCGCAGGTCACGGCATACTTCTGCGCCAGGCGCAGGCCGGGTAGCGTCTTGCGCGTGTCCAGCAGTTTGACCGGAGTGCCTTCGACCATGTCGGCAAAATAGCGACTGCGGGTGGCAGTGGCAGATAGGGTCTGGATGTAATTCAATGCGCAGCGCTCACCGCTGAGCAGGCCCCGGGCGGGCCCGGAAAGTCGGCAGAAGGGCTGGTTCGGTTGCAGGCGGTCGCCGTCGGCGGCGAGCCATTGCACCTTGATGCTGGGATCAACCTGACGAAAGACTTCATCGACCCAGGCTGTGCCACAGAGGGTAGCCGGCTCGCGGGAAATGATGGTGGCCTGCGCCTGGCGTTCCGCTGGAATCAATGCCGCGGTAATATCTCCGCTGCCGATATCCTCGGCCAGCGCGCGGCGCACCTCTTCCTTGATGGAAGATTGCAGACTGTCGAGGGTAATGTTCGGCATGGGGTGCTCCGCTGGCTCATTTGAAGCAGGCGAGTATAACCCAAGCTGGAGACTCTTTGAGCGGGGAACAAAACCGTGGCTCGCTTGCCATATCGTGATGTAGCGCAAATTTTCAGGAATGCTCTCTGATGGTTTTCTGAAAGCATGTATACTGCATTTATATTTTGACGCCAGAAATTCGTCACAAGGACGCGACAGCCTTTTGTGGCGTGCTGGATTGCCGGAGGAGATGGCAATGTCCAAGGATCAGAAGGTGGTTTCCTTAGCCTCGGTCGGGGGGGGTGGCCAGCGGGCCAAGCCAATGGCGCATGGCCCCCTGCATGCTCCTTTGGCGGCGGTGCGGGATCGAGCACTGACCTATCTACGGGTCGGTTTGAGCGAGCTGTTCGATAACGCGGATGACACCCTGTTTGAAAAAGCCGATCGAGCCGGCAGTAATGCTGATCAGAGCATGTTCTTTGACGCCATGCGACTGCTCAGGCTGCAACGTCACGCCGTGGAGAAAAGCTGCTGTGTAGGGCTGGACAAGCAATTCAATCAGCTGCAACACGGCCAGTCGGCCGAACGCCATGCAGCTTCCGCCTTTGATCTCGATTCTTTGAGCCTGGTGCAGCCCGATGAGCTGGAGCAGACCGTCGCGCTGGACAGCATGGTTGGTCGGGTGGTGGCGCGCAATCAAATCGCGCTGATGCATCTTACCCTGCGCTTGAATAATCTGGTCAGCAGTACTGTCACTGATGCCAATAATGCGCTGGCGCCGGCGCAGCTGGTTCAATTGTTTGCTGACAGTTGTGCGCCGCTGAATCTGGATATCAAGGTGCGCCTGATCGTGCTGAAGATGTTCGAGCGTCATGTCTTCAATTCCATCGATTCACTGTACGCCGATATCAACGAGCTGTTGGCGAATGCGGGCATTCTTCCTGATCTGAGGCAGACTGCTGCAGCGCAACGTCCCCGTCCGCTGACTCAGCCAACCAGCAATGGGCAGCGCGCCACCACTGCTGGCAGCCAGGAAAACACTGATCAACAAGTCCTTTCGCTGTTCAGTGAGCTGATGAGTAGCTGGCGCCATACCAGTGGCGATATTGCCCTGAGTGCGCTGGGCGCGCCTTCAGCTGCGCCGGTGCGCAGCGATGAATTGCTCGGCATGTTGAGTCACTTTACCAACCAGGCTGCCCACCAGGGCGCCACCCTGGCAGATCTGCGTGGGCATATCAGCCAGCAGTTGAACGACCAGCAGCGGCAAACCGGTGAATTACGCAAACTGGATCGGGTGGATGATGATGTCATCAATCTGGTATCGATGTTGTTCGATGTGATCCTCGGTGACAGCGAATTGCCGGCGGCGTTGAAAGCGCTGATCGGACGTATGCAGCTGCCGATTCTGCGTGTGGCCATTGCCGACAAGAGTCTCTTCAACCGGGCCTCCCATCCGGCACGTCGCTTACTCAATGAGTTGGCGCGGGCAACCATGGGGTGGAGTGATCACGATGATCTGCAGCGGGATCAACTGCACGCGCTGCTTGAGCGCATGGTTGACCGTATGCTGGGCGAAGAGCTGATCGATGCGGCTTTCTTCGAGCAGATGCATGAAGAACTGGCTGGCTTTGTGCGCCTTGAGCAGCGTCGTGCTGAGCGTCTTGAACAACGAACCCGTGATGCCGAAGAAGGGCGAGCGCGTGTTGAGGCGGCGCGTAGCAAATCTGCCAAGGTGCTGAATGGGTTGCTGATGGGCCGTACGCTGCCGGTTTTTGCGGTTGATCTATTGCGCGACCGCTGGAGTCAGGTGTTGCAGTTGGCCTTCCTTCGCGAAGGTGAGCAGTCCAGCGCCTGGCAGCACGCGGTGCTGACAGCTGGGCAGCTGATAGACAGTATCGAAGTGCCGAGCAGCGATGCAATTGAGCAGCGCCGGCAACTGAATGACGATGTAGGTATGGCGCTTTGCGATGGTCTGCGACTGTTGGGTGAGGAGCAACCCGGAGAGTCGCCGCTGTTGCAGCAACTGCGTTCGTTGCAGAGCGCCGCGCTGGCCGCCGCCGTCACCACCCAGGCGCCCGCCGAGATAGAGTTGGAGGTTCCGGATAGCGAAGAGGGTACGTCGGAACCCCTGATCTCGGATGAGCCTGTAGAGATGTATGCCCCAGCGCCGCCACCGCCGGCCGCCCATGAGATACCGATCCTGATGGATATGGTGCTGGTCGAGGAGCCGGTGCTGGCCGAGCCTGACGTCGAGCAGTCGGCGCAAACCATCGAGGATCTGCCTAACGGCGATGCCGCTGGGTGGGTGGATAATCTGCATGCGGGTAGCTGGTTCGAGCTGACAGTCATCGAAGATAAGCCAGCGCAGCGCTGTAAACTGGCCGCCATCATCAGCTTCAGCGGTAAATACATCTTCGTCAACCGCACGGGGATGAAGGTTGCGGAGTTCAACCGCCTTGAGCTGAGTAAGCATTACGAAGCGGGGGCTATCCGCCTGCTGGCCAACGATCAACTATTTGACCGGGCGCTGGAGTCGGTCATAGGTAACCTGCGGCAGTTGCGCGACAAGCGACCCTGATGAATGGCTGTTCGGGTTGCAGCCGGAGCCCGGGACACCCTAGGATAGCGTTTTCGTTGTCGGGGTCTGGACGTCCATGCAGCTTGATACAGCCAGTGGTTGGCTGAACGGAATCGATCATTGCCCATCGGCGCATTTCGACATGCGCCCGCAAGGTGGCGATATTTCTCTGCTGGTGATTCATAACATCAGTCTGCCGCCTGGCCAGTTTGGCAGCGGCTGCGTACAGCAATTCTTCTGCGGCACACTTGATCATGCTACCCATCCCTATTTCTCAGCTATTGAGGGGTTGCGGGTCTCTGCGCATTTTCTTATCGAGCGCGATGGTCGCTTGACTCAGTTTGTATCCTGTCTGAATCGGGCCTGGCATGCCGGGCAGTCCTGTTTTGCCGGGCGGGATAATTGCAACGACTTTTCCATTGGTGTCGAACTTGAAGGCACCGATGATCAGCCGTTTACCGATGCTCAATACGATTGCCTGGTTGCCCTGAGCGCAGCCCTGCAAAGTGCTTATCCATTGATTACCGAGCAACGCATTACCGGTCATGAACATATCGCGCCGGGGCGCAAGACCGACCCCGGTCCGTACTTTGATTGGCAGGGTTACCTGGGGCGTTTAGCCGAGAAAGCCTATACGGAGAGGGATTGCTGATGAATTTTCTGGTGCTGCTGCTGGTCGGGCTGATTCTGCTGTGGACACCCTGGCACACCGGGTACCCCCGGGATGTGCTGCGAGATTGGGTCGAACGATTGGTGCGTGTGGGGCAGGGGTGGGTGACTGTGTTGGCCGTGCTGGCGCTGTTGATACCGCTGGGCATCGTGCTGGCTGCAGTGCAGGGTCTGGCCTACGGCATGTTTACCTTGCTGTTGCATGTGGGGCTGCTGCTTTGCTGTGTCGGCCGGAGCGATCCATTGCGTAGCCTGACGGCGGATTTTGTCGCCGCCTGGCAGCGTGATGACCAGGCTGCCGCTGCGCTGGTGGCCGAACAGCAGTTGGGTGTGGTAGATGATGAGGCAGACGGTTTGTTGGGGCAGGTCAGTGGGCGCATGGCCGCTACCACTCTGCAGGACTACTTTGTGCCCACATTCTGGTATCTGCTGCTCGGCCCGCTCGGCGCTGTGGCATACCGCCTGCTGGAACTGACCCGGCAACAGTGGGGGCAGTCAGCCTCGCATCCAGCCGGTGCGCTGGTGCATGCGCTGGAGTGGATACCGGCCCGCCTGATGGCATTGAGCTTCGCATTGATTGGCCAGTTTGACAGCACGCTACGGACATTGCGCAGCATGGCGGTTGAATGGGAGCTTTCAGCCGGAGAGTTGGTTGCTCGGTGCGCCCGTGCCGCGCTGCTGCCCGAATCCATCGAGCCCGGTATCGGTATATTGCAGGACACTCGGAAATTACTGATCCGCGCGATACTGACCTGGGCTGTGATCATCGCTTTTCTTTCCTTGATGGGTTAAAGAAGCGGCTGGCCGCGCCGATAGAAAAGATAAGTGCCGCCCGATATCGGTAATCACGGCGGCCAAATAAACCAGTCCTGCTGTGGGCAGTCAGTTGTGACGAGGAGAAAAGCTTGAATAGTCTGTTGGCACCCGCCATGGCACTGATGAATCGACTCAGCTACGCCATGAAGTTCTGTCTGATCAGCGCCCTGTGTTTCATTCCCCTGGTGGTCGTGAGCGGCATATTGGTCATGCAGGCATGGGATCGTGTCCAGGTCTCTCGGCATGCATTGGATTCGATGCAGGTGCTGCGGCAGGTTACTCAACTGATTCCTGATGCGGAAAGACTGCGTGGACTGGATGTTGCCGCATTCCATCTGGGCGTAGGCGAGCAGGGTGCGGTGCTGGAGCGTCGTAGCGCTGAAATACGCCAGCGCTTGATTGACGGACTGCAAGCACTGACATTTGACCAGTCGGTTGCCAACGGGGCAGAGCTCATCCAGCAGCGGGACGCGCTGGTAACGGCTTACCGTGAAACGGGTACTGCCTCACTGCGTAATCGCGGCCAGATGACCACTCAGGCGCATATGGAGTTGCTGTCTCTGCTGACCTTCAGTGCAGCCTACAGCGGTCTGTCCCATGATTATGAGCGCAATGTACGTCAGTTGATGGATCTGCTGGTTGATCATGCCCCTCAGATCACCTCTACTATCGGCTTGGGTCGGGCCACGGGTGCCTATTCAATCGGTCTGGGGTACCTGAACTCCGACGCCAGTCGGGATATGGATGCCATTCTGGAAGAGATCCAGCGATTGAATCTGAACTACGTTCAGGCGCAAACCTTCCTGCAGCAACAACCTGAGCTGGAATCCTTGCGTGCTCCGGCGGCTGCCAGTATCGAATCGTTGGAGCGGGTGGTGGATATTTTCGAGGAAGAGATCATCCTCGCCGCCAACTATGAGGACACATGGGACAACTACTTCCAGGCGGTCACCGCCGAGATGGCCCACACATATGATTTCAGCGCAGCCATCCTTGGCTATCTGCAGGAGTCATTGGGTGACCGCCTGAGTGATGGCAAACGCTCCATGCTGCTTCTGGTTATTGCCCTGGCGGTGATCCTGGTGTCGATCATCTGGCTGTACCTGGGCTTCTACGTATCCACGCGGCGTACCATCAGTCAGTTATCACTGGTGATGCGTCAGGTGGCAGCAGGGGATATGACCGGTCGAGTCAGCGTGACCAGCCGGGACGAACTCGGCAGCCTGGCGAACGAGCTTAACGTCAGTATTGAGCGAATCCAGGGGCTGATCAGACATGTCAGCCAGACCTCCGGGCAGGTCAGTGACCAATCGAGTCAGGTCGAGAATATCTCCACCGAGAGCAGCCGTGCGGTCGAAGCACAGCGCACGCAAATTGAGCAGGTTGCAACCGCCATGAACGAGATGGCGGCCACCTCGCAGGAAGTGGCGCGCAGTGCGGCGTCGGCAGCGACCAACGCGGAACAAGCCAACAGTGAGACGTTGAGTGGCCGGCGGATGGTAGAAGCCTCAGTTGACGGCATCGAGAAGCTGGCCCATGAAATCGAGAACTCGGTGCGCGTAATCAACAATCTGGCGGAGGGCAGTGCGTCCATCAGTCGGGTGCTGGACGTGATCAAGGGCGTGGCCGAACAGACCAACCTGTTGGCGCTGAACGCCGCCATTGAAGCAGCGCGGGCAGGTGAGCAGGGACGTGGCTTTGCCGTCGTAGCAGATGAAGTGCGCACGCTGGCCCAGCGTACGCAGCAGTCGACGCAGGAAATCGAGCAGATGATTGCTCGCCTGCAGGAAGGTGTTGGCGCCGCGGTCAAGGCAATGGGTAGCAGTCACGGCATGACAGGTGAAGCGGTGGATTCTTCGCTCAAGGTGCAGACCGCACTGGATAACATCCTGCGGGCGGTGGCTCAGATCGTCGATCAGAGCCAGCAGATTGCTGCGGCAGCCGAGCAACAGACTGCTGTGAGTCACGATATCGACAAGAATATCGTGGAGATCAACCAATCAGGTGAGCGTACCGCCGAAGGTGCCCGCCGCACCGAACAGGCCAGTGGCCGAATGGGCGAACTGGTCAGCGAGCTGCAGAAAATAATCAGCGCATTCCGGGTGTAAGCCTCCTGCATCCCCGGCTTGCGCCATGACCGTGGCTGTGGGACAGCCGCGCCTGGGATCGACTCCCCGTCACTCACTCCGCTTGGGCTTCGGCCGCCACAATACCTCAGGCGTCGTATCCAGCCGGGCGATGCTGCGAGCGACTACAAACAGCAGATCCGATAACCGGTTGAGATAAGCCAGTGCCTGAACATTGATGGTCTCTGCATCGGCCAGTGTCAGGTAGCGACGTTCGGCGCGGCGGCAGATACTGCGTGTCAGATGAGCCTGGGCAATGTACAGCGACCCGCCGGGCAGAATGAACTCCTTCAGCGGCGGTAACTCGGCATTGAAGCGGTCAATAAGCTGCTCCAGCTCGGTCACGTCAGTTTCTTCGATAATATCCACACCGGGAATCGCCAATTCACCGCCGATATCGAACAGGCGATGTTGCACGGTTGCCAGCGCGGCGTGCAGCGGCTCCAGCGCCGCGCTGGACATGCCAGCCAACAGTACGCCGATACTGCTGTTCAGTTCGTCCACGGTGCCCATGGCTTCTATACGGGGGCTGTCTTTTTTGACGCGACTGCCATCGGCCAGGCCGGTGGTGCCGGTGTCACCGGTGCGGGTATACAGTTTGCTCAAGCGATAGCCCATGAAAGGGTCTCCTTCTGATTCAAGCCAGAGAGTCTGGCAGAGTGCGTAACAAAATGCGCGGCGGAGATGTCAATCCTGCGGTAGACCGCACTGACCCAGGTGGGTCTGCAATTGTCGGTACAGTGAATCCAGCGTAGGCGTGCTGAGCCCCTCCCGGCGTGCCGTACGGTAGGCGTGGCCGAGGATAAAGTCGATCTCAGTGCGGCGTCCGGCTCGCAGATCCTGACGCATGGAGGAGCTGTTGGCTGCGGTAGTCTGGATAACCTGGAGAATGCGTTGTTGCAGCTCCGCTAATGACATGTGCACGCCCTGGCTGGTCAACAGAGCGTGTAACTCCGCAAGCAGCGGAGCAAACGACTGGCCAGCGCGTTCGACGACCTCACCGTTGGGGCAGTCGTGCAGTGCAGTGATGGGGTTGATGGCACAGTTGACGGCCAGCTTCAGCCAGAGCACGGTGAGTATGTCCGACTCCCATTGCCAGACGATATTGGCCTGGCTCAGCAGGGATAGCCAGGCGGGTGCTGGACGTGGGTGTGGGTCGCCTATCAGCGTCTGGCCAATTCCGGCCCAGACTACATGGTTGGCGGCGCGCTTCCAGGCACCGTCGGTAACGCTGGCATAGAGGACTTGCTGTGCAGGAAAGCCTGCACTGACAGCCTGTTGGCTGCCGAGACCGTTCTGTAGAAGCAGTAACTGGCTGCTGTCCCGCAGGCGAGGGGCAATCTGGTCGACCGCTTCAGCTGTGGCCCAGGCTTTGGTCGCTACGATCAGATGGTGGATCGGGGAGGGTGCATCAGCCAGTTCGCAGGGCACCTGCAACGCGTGACGCGTTCCTTGCTGTTCAAGGATCAGCCGGTTGTCACGCGCTTGCCACTCCGCCGCGGCCTGCGGAGTACGCAGAATCAATCGACACTGCACTCCCGCCTGGGCGAAGCGCGCAGCCCACAATAAACCCACGCTGCCGCCGCCCAGGATGTGAAGTGGTTCAGACAAGCTGGGCTGCCCGCACCTGGGTGATCAGGTTGGTGGCATAGGCCTGTTCCAGATGTTGCTCAACGTTCTGCAGCATCTGTTCAGCGCTGATTTTGGGGTCATTCTTGCCCAGCGTGCTGAGTGCCATACCAGCGCGCAGGGATAGATAGCCTTCACTGGTCTTGAATGCCTTGAGATTCAAGCCATCATGCAGCCGGCGGAAACTGTTGGGCTTGTACTCATCGGCATTATCGCCAACGGTACAGATGGCAAAGGTATTGATGCCGATACGGGCAATCACGTCCATGGGGCGCACCAGTTGCTGCAAGCGCCGAGCGGTACCCTTGAGTAACTCCTGCTGCACCGCTTCACCGAAGCGGTTGCCAAGGTCTTCGTAATTTTGCACGCCAAGCACCAGCAGCGTGCAGAAGCCGCCTCGCGATGCCACCCGTTGCAGCGCATCATCCAGCCGCTGCAGCAGATAGCGACGGTTGCCCCGCGCGGTAAGACTATCGATCAGGTTGTGCTCTTCCAGCTGGGCGTTATTGCTGGCCAGCAGCTGGTTTTCATCGAGCAGGCGATTAATCAGTTGGGTAATGCGATCAGCTGCATAGATACGCGGCAGCAATTGTTCGCTCATCGAGGATTTGCTGATGAAATCATCCACGCCACGGTCGAAGGCTTCGCCCAGCACGTTATCGCCTTCCCTGGCGGTAAGCAGGATAACGTAGGTGTAGTGGTTGGTCTGTTCGTCGCTCTGGCGAATGCGGGTGGTCAGCTGCAGGCCGTCCATCTCAGGCATCAGCCAGTCGGCTACCATGACACTGGCGGCGCGCTCTTCATGCATTGCCAAGGCGGCCATGGCAGAACTGGCGAAGCGGATATCCGTATAGCCTGCCTGAGATAATGTATGACCGATAACCGCGCTACTGAACTTGGTGTCGTCTACCACCAGTATGCTGAGTTGGGGGTTGGGCATATCTGAGCTCCCTGCTGCCTGTTTTATCTTCGACCCCGCTATAATGCCACGACGCCGAGCTATTGTTCTGCCATACCAATCATAAATATCATGTTTATTTGAGGTCCCAACATGCCGTCCTTTGATGTGGTGTCCGAACTGGACAAACATGAAGTAACCAACGCTGTCGATAATGCCATGAAAGAGCTGGATCGCCGCTATGATCTTAAAGGCAAAGGCAGCTTCGAGTTCAAGGAAAAAGAACTCACTGTTACCATCACTGCTGATGCAGAGTTTCAGTTGGAACAGTTGCTGGACATTCTCAGGTTGAGTCTGACCAAGCGCAAGATTGATATCCAATGCATGGAGATCAAGGATGCCTATGCTTCCGGTAAGCAAATGAAGCAGGACGCGGTACTGCGTGAGGGTATTGATCAGGCGCTGGCGAAAAAGATTGTAGCCAGGGTCAAGGAAGCCAAGCTCAAGGTGCAGGCAGCAATCCAGGGTGACCAGGTGCGCATCACCGGCAAGAAACGGGACGACCTGCAGGAGGCGATGGCCTTGTTGCGTTCCGCTGAGTTGGACATGCCGCTGCAGTTCAATAATTTCCGCGATTGACCGCAAATCACCTGGCCCTGTATCAATCTATTCCCGGTCGGCGCACCCGATCGGGGTGCGCGTATTTTATCAGCAGCCCCGCGAGGAGGATCGCGGGCAACCCGGTCAGTGCGGTCACCATGAAAAAGGGTACCCAGCCAATTGTTGCCGCCATTACGCCGGTAAAGCCCGCAGCAAATTGCCCCGGTAGGGTCATCAGTGAGCTGAACAGGGCGTATTGGGTGGCGGTATAAGCGGTATTGGTCAGACTTGATAGATAGGCGATGAACACCGAGATGGCCAGTCCACCGGTAATGTTGTCGGCCACGATAGCCATGATCAGCCCATGGGACTCCGGCCCGATAAAGGCCAGCCAGGCAAACATCAGGTTGGTTGCCGGCGCCATGAACGCGGTGAGCAGCAGAATCGGAGCAATGCCGAAGCGCGCTACCAACAGGCCGCCCAGGGCGGCACCGACCAAGGTCATGGCGAGGCCGAAGGCGGCGGCAATATTGGCAATTTGCGCCTTGCTGAAACCCAGGTCCAGATAGAAAGGGTTGGCCATCACCCCCATGAAAATATCGCTGATGCGGAAAGTGGCGACAAACGCGAGGATCAACAGCGCCGCTTTGCCATAACGCTGGAAGAATTCGGCAAAGGGGCAGACGATGGCGCCGATAAACCAGGCGATCACCGCGCGCTGCCAGCCGGCATGTTCGGTGCGATCCAGATAGTCGGCTACGCGTTGCTCAAAGTGTACGGTAGAACTGCTCACCGAAACAGCCGGTTCGGTAATCACCAGGGTTGTCAGTACCCCTACGGCCATGAGTGCGGCCATGCCGCCGTAGGCCAGCATCCAACTGTCAATCGATGCCAGGTGCAAAGCCCCGGCGCCGGCAGCAAGAATCGCCACCCGATAACCGGTTACATAGGTGGCTGCCATGGCTGCCTGGCGATGCCGGGCTTCCGCTTCGACCCGATAGGCATCAATGGCTACATCCTGAGTGGCGGAGCCGAAGGCCGCCAACACCGCCCAGAGCGCTACCAGAGTCAGGTTTTCCCTCGGGTCGGTCAGTGCCATGCCCAGCAAGGCGCCGGCAATGACCACCTGTGCCAGTAGCATCCAGGCCCGCCGGCGTCCCAGCCAGCGACTCAGCAGCGGTAACGGCGCTCGGTCAATCAAGGGAGCCCAGAGCACTTTGATGGAATGGGCCATGCCCACCCAACTGATAAAGCCTATCGCCGCCAGTTCAATGCCCAGATCCCGTAGCCAGGCGCTGAAGGTGCCACCTACCAGCAGCAATGGCAAGCCGGCGGAAAAGCCGAGGAACAGCATGCCGATCACACGGGGCTTGAGATAGACCTTCCAGCCCTCGCGTGCTGGTGCTGCTGTGGTGTCATTCATGCAAAAGTGGTCTCTATTGGATCGGGCCAGCCAAAGCGGCTCATGTTGACGCGGCGGTTTCGGATTATCACGCCTTCGGCTTGCAGGCGCTCAAGCTGCTGCTGTCCGGCAGGGTGATCAGCGGGCAATGATAGTTGGCCCTGACTATTGAGTACACGATGCCAGGGCAAACGGCTGTCATCCGGCAGTTGGCTGAGCCAGCGTCCAACCAATCGCGCGCCGCGTCCAAGGCCCGCCAGCTGGGCGACGCGACCATAGCTGCTGACCCGTCCCGGTGGGATGGCGGCCAGAACCTGCCAGACAGCTTCTTTACGCGTGTCGACTGCGGGTGAACATTCAATCATGGATAATGTCTCTGGTTCTGTTCACTCTGCGGATGATTATTCATGTTGTTCTTGCGTCTTGTATTGTTTTTACCATTGTTGATCGTATTTCCGGCGGTTGCCGACACTCTCTGGTTGGATAACGGTGATCGCCTGACCGGGCGTATCGAATTCATGGAAGGCAATCGCCTGATCTTTCATACCGATTTTGCCGGGCAGGTATCGGTTGATGTCAACCGAATCCGGACGCTGGAAAGCGATGGCCCGCTTTTGATCAAGACGGGCGACAATACTAAGCGCGCCCGGCGTATACAAGCGTCCGAGCAGACCGGCGAAATCGTACTGGTCAATGGCGACACCCCGCCGTTGGCGGTCGATATCAGCAGTCTCCGGCAGATCATGGAGCCGCAGCCGGTTATCGAGGATTGGGTCTGGGACGGTCGTGCGACATTGTCGCTTGAGCTGGACAACACCGAATCGAAGAAACGCGATCTGGATCTGGATGTCACCGCCGAAGCCCGGCATGGCGACTGGCGGCATATGTGGTCCAGCGAGTTTGAGCGGGACTACCGGAACGATATCAAGAGTCGTCACTGGTGGGAGGCCGACTATACCCTGAGCTGGTTCTTCGCTGAGAAATGGTTCTGGCAGAATCGGGTCAGCTACATGCGCGACCACCTGGGCGATGTTGAGCGGCAAGTCCAGATCGGTTCTGGTCCGGGTTACGAGTGGTGGAATAATGCGCTGGGCCGCTTCGAAACCTCGGCTCGGTTCGAGCACTTGCGGTTGGATGCCCGGGATGGTTCTGATAGCCGCACCAATGGCCTGGGTTTGAACTGGGATTACCGCCGCTACCTGTTCGGCAAGCGCTTCCAATTGGTGCATAACGCGGAAACCATTATTCCGAATGATGACGAAGTGGATTATATGGTCGACGCCGAGCTGGGCCTGCGTTATCTGTTGAACAGTTGGGCCTCGTTAAGCCTGATGACCGAGTGGGACTACATTGGCAGCTCTGATGAAAAGAGCCGCAACGAAACCCGTTACAAGCTGGGGTTGGGTGTCAACTGGTAGGTAAATGCCGCGCCACAACCCCGATAGCCGGGATGGAACCCGGCCGTCCGACCCGTTACAACCGAAAGCCGCCATCCAACTCAAGAATGCGGCCACTGTAATAGTCATTCTCGAACAGGTAAGCCGCCGAGTGAGCGATTTCTTCCGGCTTGCCCATGCGCCGCAGAGGAATGCCGGCGGTCATTCTTTCCAGTGCCTCGGGCTTCATGCTGCCAGTCATTTCGGTCTCTATGAAGCCCGGTGCAATACCTGCGACACGGATACCGTAACGGGCCAACTCCTTGGCCCAGACCACTGTCATGGCGGCGACGCCGGCCTTGGCTGCGGTGTAGTTGGATTGACCGATGTTGCCGGCGCGGGAGATGGAAGAGATATTGATAATCAGGCCTTTGCTCTGCAGCTCGACCATTTTCGCGGCTACTTCTCTGGTGCACAGGAAAACACCGGTGAGGTTGACGTCGATCACCGATTGCCACTGGCTCAAGGACATCTTCTGAATTTCGCCATCGCGCACCTTGAGCAGCAGCCCGTCGCGCAGGATGCCGGCGTTATTGATGAGTCCATTGATGGTGCCGAAATCAGCCGCTACCTGGCTGACCATGGCAGTAACCTGCTCTTCGTTGGCGACGTTGCAGACATAGGCTCTGGCATCACCGCCGGCGGCCTTGCAAGCGGCAACCGCCTCGTCCAGGCGTTCCTGTCCCAGATCGATCAGTGCCAGGCGGGCACCGCGTTGAGCCAGGTACTCAGCCATCGCCCGGCCCAAGCCCTGGCCGCCGCCGGTAACGATGATTACGCTGTCTTTCAATTGCATGCCGTTTTCCTTATTGGATGTGCTTTACGGGGGCATAAGCATGCAACAACTGAAGATCATTATGAATAGCGACAAACGGAGAGTAGGGGTTGAAAGCAGCGCCTTGTCCCCCATATAGAGGCTTTGTAGCTATTCATTTGAGGTGTATATGCCGCTGTTGCGCATATTGCTGTTGGTATTTCCGCTGATCGAGCTGGCCAGCCTGATCATGCTCGGCCAGGCCGTTGGGGTGGGTTGGACGCTGCTCTGGGTTCTCTTCACGGGTGTTGCCGGGCTGATGCTGATTCAGCGTAATGGTTGGGGCATGTTGCAACGGCTGCAACAGCAGATGCTCGCCAACCGTAGCCCGCAAGCCATTCTCAAATCCGGGATGTGGGGTGTATTGGCTGGCGCGCTGATCGCTTTCCCCGGGGTAGTCAGCGACGTGTTGGCCGTGCCCTGCTTGATCATGGCGCTGCTGCACCGTGGTGGTAACGGGCCTGGTTCAGGGGACGATAATCAGGGCGGGCCGCGTACCTACCGGTATGATGAGCACATCATTATTGAGGGCGAATGGGAGTCGGAAGAGCCAGCCTGCTCTAACGACACTTCGCGTTTGAACAGGCCCTGAAAAATTTCGCTCGGCACCCTTGAAATGCTTGCGGTGACCCCCATAAAGAATGTACCAGATTTACAGGCTCCCTGAATAAGGGGGTCGTGTTGGACTGGGACGCATAGCGTCCTTCAGGCTGAAAGCCTGATTTAACTCGGAATGCCGGATAACCGGCCATTTTGCTTAACTATTGGGAGACTCCAAACGATGAAAATCCGTCCGTTACACGATCGCGTAGTCGTTCGTCGCAGCGAAGAAGAAACAAAAACCGCTGGCGGTATCGTTCTGCCTGGCTCTGCAGCAGAAAAACCGAATACCGGCGTCGTGATTGCTGTGGGTACCGGGCGCCTGCTGGACAATGGTGAGGTGCGTCCCCTGGCCGTGAAGGAAGGTGACAAAGTGGTTTTCGGACCCTATTCCGGCAGCAGCACCATCAAGATCGACGGTGAAGAGCTGCTGATGATGAGCGAATCCGAAATCTACGGTGTCCTGGAAGGCTGATCCCTGCCGGCTGATCCCTGAACGAATTCATTTGAAGGAAAGTGAAAATGGCTGCTAAAGAAGTATTGTTCGATGTTTCCGCGCGCAACAAGATGCTGGCTGGTGTCAATGTCCTGGCCGACGCGGTCAAGTCCACCCTGGGGCCAAAAGGCCGCAACGTACTGATCGAGCGCAGCTTCGGCGCGCCGATGATCACCAAGGACGGCGTATCCGTTGCCAAGGAAATCGAGCTGAAAGACCGCTTCGAGAACATGGGCGCGCAACTGGTTAAAGACGTTGCTTCCCGTGCCAACGACGACGCTGGTGACGGTACCACCACCGCTACCGTTCTGGCCCAGGCTATTGTGACCGAAGGTCTGAAAGCTGTTGCTGCCGGCATGAACCCGATGGATCTGAAGCGCGGTATCGACAAGGCCACTGTTGCGGTCGTTGCCGAACTGAAGAACCTGGCCAAGCCCTGTGCCGACTCCAAAGCTATTGCCCAGGTAGGTACCATCTCCGCCAACTCCGACGACTCCATCGGCAACATCATTGCCGAAGCCATGGATCGCGTTGGCAAGGAAGGCGTGATCACCGTTGAGGAAGGTTCCGGCCTGGAAAACGAGTTGTCTGTGGTTGAAGGTATGCAGTTCGACCGTGGCTACCTGTCACCGTACTTCGTCAATACGCCGGACACCATGTCCGCCGAGCTGGACAACCCGTACATCCTGCTGGTTGACAAGAAAATCTCCAACATCCGCGAAATGCTGCCAGTACTGGAAGCAGTTGCCAAGGCTGGTCGTCCGCTGATGATCGTTGCTGAAGATGTTGAAGGCGAAGCGCTGGCCACTCTGGTAGTGAACAACATGCGCGGTATCGTCAAGGTTGCTGCGGTCAAGGCGCCCGGCTTCGGTGATCGTCGCAAAGCCATGCTGCAGGATATCGCTATCCTGACCGGTGGTACCGTGATCAGCGAAGAAGTGGGCATGAGCCTGGAAACCACCACCTTGGAACACCTGGGTCAGGCCAAGCGCGTACAGATCAACAAGGACAACTCCACCATTATCGACGGTGCTGGTGCCCAGGCTGATATCGAAGCCCGCGTTGCTCAGATTCGCAAGCAGGTTGAAGAAACCACTTCCGACTACGACAAGGAAAAACTGCAAGAGCGTCTGGCCAAGCTGGCTGGCGGTGTTGCGGTCATCAAGGTTGGCGCAGCCACCGAAGTGGAAATGAAAGAGAAGAAGCACCGCGTAGAAGACGCGCTGCACGCGACTCGCGCTGCTGTTGAAGAAGGCGTGGTACCTGGCGGTGGTGTGGCTCTGGTACGTACTCTGGTTGCTTTCGAGAACCTGCAGGGTGACAACGAAGACCAGAACGTCGGTATCAAGCTGCTGCGTCGCGCTATCGAAGCACCGCTGCGTCAGATCGTCACCAACGCGGGTGAAGAAGCTGCCGTGGTATTGCAGAACGTACGTGCCGGCGAAGGTAACTACGGTTACAACGCCGCTACCGGTCAGTATGGCGACATGATCGAAATGGGTATTCTGGATCCGGCTAAAGTAACCCGTAGCGCGCTGCAAGCCGCTGCTTCGGTTGCCAGTCTGATGATCACTACCCAGGCGATGATCGCTGAACTGCCGGAAGAGAAGCCAAGCATGCCTGATATGGGCGGCATGGGTGGTATGGGTGGCATGGGCGGCATGATGTAAATCGCCTCCCGCACTAAGAAAACCCGATTCTGGTTACAGGATCGGGTTTTTTGTTTGCTCGGCGAAGCCGGCAAACCCGTCCACCTGAAAGAAGGTGGAGTCACCCCGACCGAG
>CAYYUQ010000038.1:0-30315 GCA_964474945.1 uncultured Halopseudomonas sp.
TGACCGAAGTAGAGCGCGAGCTGGAAGACCCGAGCGTCTGGAACGAGCCCGAGCGTGCGCAGAACCTGGGCCGCGAGCGGGCCGCATTGGCAGAAATCGTCGGCACTCTGGATGATCTGCACTCGGGTCTGGAAGACGCCAGCGAACTGCTGGAAATGGCCGTCGAAGAAGATGACGAAGGTGCTGTGGCGGACGTCATCAGTGAACTCGAGCGCATGCAAACGCGACTTGAGGCGCTGGAGTTCCGTCGCATGTTCAGCGGCGAGATGGATGAGAACAACGCCTATCTGGATATCCAGGCCGGCTCCGGTGGTACCGAAGCCCAGGATTGGGCCAACATGTTGCTGCGCATGTACCTGCGCTGGGCTGATCATAATGGTTTTGAAGCGACCATCATGGAGCTGACCGCAGGCGAGGTGGCCGGCATCAAGGGCGCGACCATTCACGTCAAGGGCCCTTACGCCTACGGTTGGTTGCGTACTGAAATCGGTGTACACCGGCTGGTGCGCAAGAGTCCCTATGATTCGGGCAACCGTCGCCACACCTCGTTCACTGCGGTGTTCGTGTCGCCGGAAATCGACGACAACATCGAAATCGAGATCAACCCATCCGATCTGCGCATTGATACCTACCGCTCCTCGGGCGCGGGTGGTCAGCACGTTAACACCACTGACTCGGCCGTCCGTATTACCCACGTGCCGACCAATACCGTGGTCAGTTGTCAGAACGAGCGCTCCCAGCACGCCAACAAGGACACCGCGATGAAGATGTTGCGGGCCAAGTTGTACGAGCTGGAAATACAGAAGCGCAGTGAAGCCTCCCAAGCCCAGGAAGACAGCAAGTCTGATATCGGCTGGGGCCATCAGATCCGCTCCTACGTACTCGACCAATCGCGGATCAAGGATCTGCGCACAGGCATCGAGGATAGCGATTGCGATGGGGTACTGGATGGCGATATCAATGAGTTTCTTGAAGCCAGTCTGAAACAGGGCCTGTAAGGGCCCTGACCGCACGCCGACCCAACCGGCACGACTACCGAATTGATTTACCCAGGATACCGAGATGAGCGAACAACCGCTGAATGAGCATGCCCTGCAAGAGGAAGAAAACAGTCTGATCGCCCTGCGCAAGGAGAAGCTCGCTGCCGAACGCGCCAAGGGTCAGGCCTTCCCCAATGATTTCCGCCGTGACAGCCTGGCCGGCGATCTGCAGAAGCAGTATGCCGACAGCAGCAAGGAAGAGCTGGCCGAGGCCGGCATCAAGGTCAAGGTCGCTGGACGCATCATGCTCAATCGCGGTGCCTTCATGGTCATTCAGGACATGAGCGGCCGCATTCAGGTCTACGTTGACCGCAAGGGCCTGCCCGCCGAGACCCTGGAAGCCATCAAGACCTGGGACCTGGGCGACATCATCGCCACCGAAGGCACTCTGGCCCGCTCTGGCAAGGGCGACCTCTACGTGCACATGACCTCGGTGCGTCTGTTGACCAAAGCCCTGCGCCCGCTGCCGGACAAGCACCATGGTCTGACCGACACCGAGCAGCGCTACCGTCAGCGCTATGTGGACCTGATCGTCAACGAGGAAGTGCGTGATACCTTCCGCGTGCGCTCGCAGGTGATCTCGCATATCCGCCGTTTCCTCAGTGATCGCGGCTTCCTCGAAGTGGAAACCCCGATGCTGCAGACCATTCCCGGTGGCGCAGCGGCCAAGCCCTTCGAGACACACCACAACGCGCTGGATCTGCCGATGTACCTGCGCATCGCACCCGAGCTGTACCTGAAGCGGCTGGTGGTGGGTGGCTTCGAGAAGGTCTTCGAGATCAACCGCAACTTCCGTAACGAAGGCGTCTCCACCCGGCACAACCCCGAGTTCACCATGCTCGAGTTCTACTGGGCCTATGCTGACTATGAAGACAACATGGACCTGACCGAGGAACTGTTCCGCGAGCTGGCCCAGGCCGTACTCGGCAGCACCGATGTACCCTATGGCGACAAGGTGTTTCATTTTGGCGAGCCCTTCGCCCGGCTGTCGGTGTTCGACTCCATCCTTCAGTACAACCCGGACATCAGCGCCGAGGACCTGAAGGACATTGACCGCGCCCGTGACATTGCCCGCAAAGCCGGCGCCAAAGTGCTGGGCCATGAAGGTCTGGGCAAGTTGCAGGTGATGATTTTCGAGGAGCTGGTCGAGCACAAGCTGGAGCAGCCGACCTTTATCACCCAGTACCCCTTCGAGGTCTCTCCGCTGGCCCGTCGTAACGACCAGGACCCGAGCGTGACTGACCGTTTCGAGCTGTTCATCGGTGGTCGCGAAATCGCCAACGCCTATTCGGAGTTGAACGATGCCGAAGACCAGGCCGAGCGCTTCCACGCCCAGGTGGCGGAGAAGGATGCCGGTGACGACGAGGCCATGCACTTTGACGCTGATTTCGTCCGTGCGCTGGAATACGGCTTGCCGCCGACCGCCGGTGAAGGTATCGGCATCGACCGTCTGGTGATGCTGCTGACCGATTCGCCGTCGATCCGTGATGTGATCCTGTTCCCGCATATGCGGCCTGAGGTTTGATCCTGGGCTAGTGGTTCGTGCAAGGAAATCGGATCGGGGTGGTTTGGGTGATTGCGGGTTGAGGTCGGCCTCTGCGGGACACGCTGCAAGTACGTCCCTGTAAGCTCGCGGTTGTCATCCATGACAACCGACGGTGCCACAGGGGCCGCCCTCAACCCGCTTGTATGGACGGTGCAGTGATCCGCTTTCCGGATGGCCGGGGCAGGCTGCAAGGCGAGCCCCTGCACGGGAACGAGCACCGAGCAGTCATCACCGGGCCAACGAGCGAAACCGGCAAGAGCATAGGGAGCACCGCATGGCGGTAAAACAGAGCGAGCAATACCAGCTGGTCATACGCAGCCTGTCCGACCGCCTTGTCGAGGCACAGGCGCCGATCCGGGTGCTGGATGCCATCAAGTGGGATGATGGTGTTCGTGACCAGTTTTTCCGCGATGGCTGCAAGGTGCTGCCTGATATCGGGCCGGATTATTACAAACGCCGCCCGTTGAGCTTCGACCCCGCAGAACGGCTGCAACTATTCCAGGATATCGAGCGGGACATCACCCGCCAGCTGGGAACCTTCAACCCGGTAGGGCAGATCATGCGCCGCATGTGCCGGGAATACCGCATGGTCATCCGCATGCTCGAAGCCCGGGGCACGCCCGAGCTGGGGCGGATTTCCCAGGAGCTGTATGGTTCGGCATCCGACGCTTTCCATGCCGGTGATCCGACCATTACCGATCTGGGCATCATGCTCAGCGAATCACTGGGCAATATCGGCAACGATCTGGGCCATGAGCCCAAGACCATAGCCGCGCCCGAGGCGGTGGCCATCCTGCAAGAACAGATGAACCGGGTATTTCCGGACGATCAGGCGGTACGGGTCTTCGAATCCGACGGTATCGTCGCCGATGCTGCCGCCGGTGCCGATTACATCAAGATCCGCAGCGACGCCATGTTTAACCAGCGGGATCTGAAAATCCTCGCGGTACATGAGGGCGCGGTGCATGTGGCGACCAGCCTCAACGGACAGCACCAGCCGATCTGCACCTTTCTGGCCAAGGGACCGCCGTCCTCCACAGTGACCCAGGAAGGCCTGGCGATTCTCATGGAAGTGATTACTTTTGCTTCCTATCCGTCCCGGTTGCGTAAGCTGACCAACCGTACCCGCGCCATACAGCTGGCCGAGTCCGGAGGGGACTTTCTTGATGTATTTGCCTTCTATCAGGAGGAGGGCTACAGCGAGGAGGACAGCTATACCAACGCCAGCCGCGTATTCCGGGGCTCCAGCAGCGATGGTTTGCCGTTTACCAAGGATCTGGCCTACCTCAAGGGCTTCATCCTGACCTATAACTATATCCAGCTGGCGGTGCGCCAGGGCAAGCTGCAGCAGATTCCATTGTTGTTCTGTGGCAAGACGACGCTGGAGGATATGCGTACTCTTGGACAGCTGGTCGAAGAGGGTCTCGTCGTGCCGCCGCGCTATCTGCCGGAGCCCTTCGCCGACCTCAACGCGCTCAGTGCGTGGATGTGTTTTTCCGGATTTCTGACCAATCTCAGCTTGGATCGTATCGAGGCTGACTATGCCAATATTCTCTGAGGAGCGTTTTTTGTGAGTGAACAGCAGGAAGTCAATAAACTCCCGTATATCCTGACCGCGCTGGGAACCCTGTTCCTGACCATGGCGGTACTGCACTTCTATGGTTACCTGAACTTCGCCCGCGAAGAAGAAGGGCTGCTGGTGGCCGAGTTCAGTCTGGTAACCATCGGCTCCAGCGACGCCGGCCAGCTGCAGGCCAAGGCCGCGGATCATGTGGCCGAGTGTGTCGACGGGGTAATGATTCTGCATAACAGCCGTCACCAGGGACTGTCCGGGCTGCTGGTCGACAACCGCCAGCGCGTGGTTCGCTGCAACGCGCAGGCGGTGCCGACGACGCCCTGATGACCAGCCGGCAGATCCAGTTAGCCGAGGACTGGAAGCAGTCTCTGGGTGATGAACTCGAGCAGCCCTACATGCAGCAATTGTGGGCATTTCTGCTTGAAGAAGAGGCGTCGGGCAAGGTGATCTATCCCCCGGGGCCGCTGATATTCAATGCCTTGAACAGCACTCCGATGAGCCGCGTCAAGGTGGTTATCATCGGCCAGGATCCTTATCACGGGCCAGACCAGGCACATGGTCTGTGCTTCTCTGTACCGCAGGGGGTGCGTCCTCCACCGTCACTGCAGAATATCTTCAAGGAGATCCAGCGCGATCTGGGTTATCCGATTCCCTCCCATGGGTCGCTGCAGAGCTGGGCGGATCAGGGCGTGCTGCTGCTCAACGCGGTATTGACGGTAACCCAGGGCCAGGCTGGCGCTCACGCCAATCGCGGCTGGGAGCGCTTTACCTCGCGGATTATTGAATTACTCAACGAGCAGCGCGACCACCTGGTGTTCATGCTCTGGGGCAGCTATGCGCAGAAGAAGGGGCAGCAGATCGATGCTTCGCGCCACTGTGTATTGAAGAGCGTGCATCCTTCGCCCCTCTCGGCCCATCGCGGTTTTATTGGTTGCGGGCATTTCTCAGCGGCCAACGCCTACCTGCTCAAGGAAGGGCGTGAACCAATCGATTGGCGCTTGCCGTAATGGCTCGGGCTGGCCGTCAGACCAGCCAATAAGAGTACAACCGCTTATCCCTGCGCTGTCATTTCGCGTACCAGCTGTGCTATCAATTCTGCTGCCGGCATCTGTCGAGCCAGAGGCGCGCCCATGCCAGCCCAGTGGGCAGCAAACTCATGGTTGTTCTGTTGGCTGGCGGCCGCATTCAACTGTTTGGCTGCGTCGTATGCCATGGGGTATCCGGCTGGTAGCGGACGACCTGCGGCTTCACCGTGTTCGATCAAGCGATTGAGCATGCCCCGGGCTGGGCGACCAGAAATGCTCGCGGTCAATCGGGTGTGTTCGGCGGGTTCGCTTTGCAAGGCCTGGCGATAGGCTGCATTGGCTGAGGATTCCGGGCACAACACAAAGGCGGTACCCAACTGCGCTGCGGCGGCGCCCAGATCCAGCGCTGCACGAATACCCTGGCCATCCATGATCCCGCCTGCGGCAATCACCGGCAGAGCGCAGCGCTGCGTCAGCAGTCGTACCAGTA
Organism: uncultured Halopseudomonas sp.; assembly: GCA_964474945.1. Classification (GTDB taxonomy): domain Bacteria; phylum Pseudomonadota; class Gammaproteobacteria; order Pseudomonadales; family Pseudomonadaceae; genus Halopseudomonas. The sequence continues at coordinate 5,678 of CAYYUQ010000038.1, forward strand.
CCGACGTGCTCCATTGCTCATCTGCCGCCTCTGGATCGAACGTGCCCCGGTGTCCGCCGGCTTCGATACCCTGAGCCACGATGCCGTCCAATCCGGCGTCTTCTATCAGTTTGGCCTCATGCAGGTTGGTAGCTGTCGCCAATAGACAAATACCTGCCTCGCGCAGAGCTGTGATCTGCTCGGCCTGGGGCAGACCGAAATGAAAGCTGACAATGGCAGGACGTTGCTTCAGCAGCATCTGCAACATGGCGTCGTCTTCAGGAAAGCTCGGATAACCCGCCTTCAGAGTGGTCGGCAGGGGTAGGCCTGCTTCATCGAACAGGGGCTGAAGATGTTCAAGCCAGGCTGCTTCGCGCTGGGTATCGGCTACTGCCGGAGCGTGGCAGAACAGATTGACGTTGAAGGGGCGGGCGGTCAGTGCGCGGGTCTTTTCAATCATGCCTTGCGCCTGCTCCACAGTGCTCGGGCCAATGCCCAACGAGCCCAATGCGCCTGCATTGGATACGGCGGCGGCGAGCTCAGGAGTCGCCACACCGGCCATGGGGGCCTGGACGAGCGGGAGCTGGATACCGAGGCGGGCGAGAAAGGCTGCAGAACGGGACATGACGACTCCTTGCGGAACAGGCAATGGGATAGCCCAATTGTACTGTTTTTCTCCGCAAGGGCGCCTATCGGGTTTGCTTAATTGAGCAGCAGCATTGCCGCTTCCATTTCCGCAGACAGGTCTTCCTCCTCCTGATCGTCGGCCGGATTCAGACCCAGGCGAGCGAAGGAGGGGATCTGTGCCCAATCCATCTCGGTATAAGGATGCTCGGTGCCGGTCAGACTTTGCAGCATGGCAACCTGCACGATGTCAGCGTAATCCACCTCAGCCGGGGTTCGCTGGAAATCGAGATGCTGACTGGGGATGTTGCGCAACGGCTGGGGGAAATCCCAGGTCGCCAGAATACGATCGCCGATCAGCGGATGAATACGCTCGATGACGATATCCAGCGTGATGGAGTCGTGCAATAGCTGGCTGTTTTCCTCGGCATAGCTGAGGATGGGGAGTACGCCAATCTGATGCACCAGCCCGGCCAGGGTAGCCTGGTCGGACTTCAAGCGGGTGTAGTGTCGGCACAATACATGGCTGATGCCGGCAACCTCGGTGCTGCGTGCCCACACTTCGCGCATGCGTCTATCGATGTTATCGGTAGTCGCCTGGAACAGCTGGGCCATGGCCAACCCGGTTGCCAGGTTAGCGGTGTAGACCACGCCCAGGCGATTGACCGCCATGTTCAGGTCGGTAATTTCCTGACGTGAACGCAACAGCGGGCTGTTGACTACCTTGATCAGGCGGGCGCTCAGTGCGGTATCCGTGCTGATCTCTCGGGTCAGGTCGCTGAGGGAAATGTCCGGGTTTTCAGCTGCTTCACGAATGCGCAGAGCGACCTCGGGCAGGGTCGGCAGCACCAACTGGTCGCGCTCAATTGCCTGAACCAATTCTTCCTGAATGCGTTGGGCCAGATCAGTCATGTGTTTCTTCCTTGGTTAGTCCGCGGCAGGATCGGCGGCCATTTGCTGTTCATAGGGAAGCGTGTTCAATCGCAGCGGTGGCTCAATGATATTGTTGATACTCAATGTAGGCAACTCTGCAGCGTCATTCTGCAGCACCGCAAGCATTTCGATATGCGATCCTGCTCGTGCCGCCATCACCACTTCACCGACCGACTGACCGGTGCTGCTATCCTGGATAGCGGTGCCGGGTAGCGGAAGCTCGCTGGACTCCCAATCCAGACGATACATGCGACGCTTGAGTTTACCCAGATATTGCATGCGCGCGACGATTTCCTGGCCGGTATAGCAGCCCTTACGGAAACTGACACCGCCCAGATACTGCAGATTAAGCATCTGAGGAATGAAGCTTTCCCTGGTTTCGGCACGTACCTGGCCAATCCCCAGACGGATCATCTGCCGTGTCCAGCTCTCTGTTGGTACCGGTTCGGCGTGGGCCTTCACGGTTGCTGCCAGCGCCGCGCTCTGTGGCGCTGGCAACCACAATTCATGGGTGTCAGCGCCTACTTCGAGCGCCAGACCCAGCTCGGCATTGTCAGCGATTCCGGTGGCATTTAACGCGGCGCTGGCATTATCGCCCCACAGGCCCAGGCGTACCCATAACCCGCTGACGTCCTCCAGTTTCACCTTGAAGAACGCGGCGTACTTGGCCAGATCCTGCTGTTGAGCCTCCAATAGTTCACGGGGCAGGGCCAGCAGGTATTCCTCTTCACTGCGCTTGAGCAGGCGGAAGCTCGACTGCATGCGGCCCTTGGGATTGCAGCGTGCGCCCAGGGTGTTGTCGCCAGGCTGCAGGGCAGTGACATCGCAGGTGAGTTGACCCTGAAGGAAGCGCGTGGCATCCGGCCCATGTACCGAAAGAACGCCTTCCTGGCTCAGGTGTGCGAGGGCGGTAGCGGGTGGCAGGGAGGGTTGCTGTAAGGGAAACAGTGCGGCCAAATCGTGAATATCGTGCATGGTCTCTGACAGGCTCCGGAGCATGGATTGAAGTATGCTTATGCCACATCATAGAGCCGCCGCTGCCCGTTGTCAGTGCCGGTATGTGCGCGAGCGGTTATACTGCGGGTTCAATAGCAATCTTTGGTTAGATGGAGAGGGTAATGTCGGCAGAAGTGGATAAAAAGCGATTGTACTGGCATAGCCGGCGCGGCATGCTCGAGCTGGATGTTCTGCTGGTGCCCTTTCTGGAAGAAGCCTATCCCTCGCTGGATGAGGATGACAAGGCACGTTACCGCCAACTGTTGGAATGCGAGGATCAGGACATGTTCGGCTGGTTCATGCAGCGTGGGGAGCCGGACGATCCGGATCTCAAGCGCATCGTGAGGATAATACTCGACCGTGTACAACCCGACTGACACTCTGTTGTTGCAACGCCAGCCGTCCCGTTGGCTGGGAGCGCTGATCATACTGTTGACAGCGTTCGGTTGCATGGCACTGTATCGCAGCGCCATACCCGCACTGCCGGCATCGCTTTGTGCCTTGCTGTTGGGTGTGTATTGCGTATGGATCTGGCCGCGTCAGGTCAGTTTGCGGCACGCCGATTCGGTGACCGGGCTGCGGTTCGATAGTGAAGGTTGGCACGTGTTGCGCCGTGACGGCTCGGAAAGAGACGCACGTTTGCTGGCGGATACCTATGTCAGCGCGCTGCTTACAGTGGTGCGGCTGCGTCAGCCGGGGCGCTGGTTGCCTATTTCGGTGATTCTGCCGGCAGACGCTGCGACCGAGGACTCCCTGCGGCGGCTGCGTCTGCGGTTGCGGTTCAGTCGTCAGCGCTGGGTGGCTGCAGAATAGTATCCCGGGGTTCATCCAGCAGCTGCGGATAGTCCAGCGTGTAATGCAGACCGCGACTTTCCTTGCGCAGCATCGCTGAGCGGATGATCAGATCCGCCACCAGTGCCAGGTTGCGCAGTTCCAGCAAATCCCGGGATACCCGATAGTTACTGTAGAATTCATGGATCTCCGCCAGCAACATGTCCACCCGGTGCTTGGCCCGCTGCAGTCGCTTGGTGGTGCGCACAATCCCCACATAGTCCCACATGAAGCGGCGCAGCTCTTCCCAGTTATGAGAGATGATCACGTCCTCGTCCGAATCAGTAACCTGGCTTTCATCCCATGGCGGTAGGTTGTCGGGCAGGTGGGAGGCAGCAAAGCGGTCGAGGATATCCCTGCTGGCGGCGCGTCCATACACGATGCACTCCAGCAATGAATTACTGGCCATCCGGTTGGCACCGTGCAGCCCGGTAAAGCTGGTTTCGCCAATAGCGTAGAGGTTCTCGACCTCGGTCAGGCCGCTCTTGTTGACCATGACGCCACCGCAGGTGTAATGCGCAGCGGGCACCACCGGAATGGGTTGCCGGGTGATGTCGATACCGAAGCTAAGGCAGCGCTCATACACCGTGGGGAAGTGTTCGCGGATGAACTCGGCGGGCTTATGGCTGATGTCCAGATATACGCAATCGAGCCCCAGCCGTTTCATCTCGTGGTCGATGGCCCGGGCAACGATGTCACGCGGTGCCAGCTCGGCACGCTCATCGAAGCGGGGCATGAAGCGGCTGCCATCAGGCAGCTTCAGCAGTGCGCCTTCACCGCGCAGCGCCTCGGTAATCAGAAAGCTCTTGGCTCTGGGGTGATACAGGCATGTCGGGTGAAACTGGTTGAATTCCATGTTGGCCACCCGGCAACCAGCCCGCCAGGCCATGGCGATACCGTCACCCGATGCACTGTCCGGATTGCTGGTGTACAGGTACACCTTGCTCACACCACCGGTGGCCAGCACGGTAAAGCGGGCACTGAAGGTTTCCACATGACCGCTTTCGCGGTTGAGAACGTACGCACCCAGGCAGGCGTCACCGGGCAAGCCCAGTTTGCTGCTGGTGATCAGGTCGACCGCGACCTGATTCTCCAGCAGGACGATATTGGGATGCGCCTGAGCCTTTTGCAGTAGCGTGTTGAAAATGGCGGCGCCGGTGGCATCGGCCGCGTGGATGATGCGCCGGTGACTATGACCACCCTCGCGAGTCAGGTGAAAGCCTTCGGTTTCACTGCCATCTTCCCTGCGTTCGCGGGTAAAAGGCACACCCTGCTGCACCAGCCAGCCGATAGCATCGCTACTGTCGCCGACGATCTGCCGCACGGCGTCCTCACGACAGAGCCCGGCCCCGGCAACAAGAGTATCCTGTACGTGAGCATCAACCGTATCAGTATCGTCCAGCACGGCGGCAACGCCGCCCTGCGCCCAGAACGTAGAGCCCTCCGACAACTGGCCTTTGCTCAAGACCACAACACGCATCTGGTCGGCCAGATGCAAGGCAAGCGTTAAACCTGCTGCGCCGCTGCCGATTACCAATACATCATATTGTTGTTGTCGGGCCATGAAGATCTCTTGATTTGTCGAGTGGGTGTCGTCACCGAGGGGTTGGCGGATGACGGTAGTATATAGAAGCGGGATGCGTCACAGTAACACCCTTGTACTCAGCATTGCGGCTCCACGGATTGCTGAATATCATTTGAATCACGTCTGCCGGGGAACTTTTATCTTCGCCGCAGGCTCTTACTGCTGAACCTGAGTGAGGGGAGAACTTTTGGTTACATCGCGGGTCTATCGCAATAGATTGAGTCGGTCGAGTCAGCGCGGTGGTACCGCAACATGACAGAACAGACTGACCAGCAGTTGGTCGAAAGGGTGCAACAGGGAGATAAGCGAGCTTTCGATCTGCTGGTGCTCAAATATCAGCATAAGATCCTCGCCCTTGTCACACGCTTTGTGCACGATTCGCATGAGGCGCAGGATGTGGCACAAGAAGCATTCATCAAGGCCTACCGGGCGTTGGCGAACTTCAGGGGCGATAGCGCGTTCTATACCTGGCTGTATCGAATAGCGATCAATACTGCCAAGAATTATCTGGTGGCGAGGGGCAGACGGCCACCTGACTCGGATATTGCAGCCGAAGATGCCGAATACTATGACGGCGACAGCGCACTGAAGGATATTCATTCTCCAGAGCGGGATCTTCTGCGGGATGAAATCGAGCAGATGGTGAATCGAACCTTGCAGTTGTTACCTGAAGATTTACGCATGGCGCTAACTTTGCGGGAATTTGAAGGTCTCAGTTATGAAGATATAGCCAATGTGATGGAGTGTCCGGTGGGCACAGTGCGATCAAGGATATTCAGAGCACGCGAAGCCATCGATAAAGCCCTGAAGCCGCTATTAGAAGCGTGATTTCCGGGAAACCGTGATGCCCTTTGGGGCCCTTTTGACAGAGGTAGATCAATGACTAACGAATCCTTGCGCGAGTCTCTTTCTGCGCTCATGGACGACGCGGCAGAGCAACTGGAAGTGCGCCGTGTTCTCCATGCCAGCGAGCAGGATCCGGAGATCCGTCGTAGTTGGGAAAGATACCAACTGGCTCGGTCTGTCATGCACAAGGAACCATGGCACACGGGAATGGATCTGTCTGTCGGCATTGCTGCGGCACTAGCTGACGAACCCGAATTGAAGGTTGCTTCCACCACCGGATCCTCCCGCTGGAAGGTGCAGCTGGGCCGTGTAGCGGTAGCCGCATCGGTCACCGTGGCAGTGCTGGTCGGTGTGCGCATGGTCAATCAGGATCCTGCTGCCGAGAACACCATGGCCTCGGTTGAGCGCAGCGTGCCGGCAGCCGGTATTGCGGCCGTGCCAGCGGCTCCTGTCGGAGCCGGCGCGGTATTGGCAGGATTTTCTTCACACGCTGACCCGAAGGCGGCGGTACCGAACAGTGAACCTTCCGCATGGCAGGAACAGCGGATCGGTAATTATCTGCGCCGCCATGCAGAAAATAACGCACAAGCCGCACCACAATTGGTGCCCTATGCCCGCGCTGCGAGCCTGGAAAATAACTAGTGCCACGATTGAAACGCGTTCTGGGGTGGTTAGGAGTGGCCACCCTGTTAACTGCTCCCCCACTCGCGGCTGAAGACAGCAGCCAGTGGCTGGAGCGAATGGCACAGGCTGTGCTGGAGCAGAGTTATCACGGCTCCTACATTTATGAGCGCTCGGGCATTTTTACCACACAGGATATCTGGAGAGAGGTCAGTGTCGATGGTATCCATGAGCGCCTTCTGCAGACCGCAGGTCGGCAGCAGGAGTGGGTACGTCACAATGGTCAGCTGATCTGTGCCACCACCCCCCCTTTATCCCACCGTCGTAATCCAGACAGGGGCTCGCCCCAGATCATTGATCCTCGCCAGTTGGCCGAGTGGTACAGCTTGCGTACTCTGGGCGGAACACGTATTGCCTCCCGTCCTGTCACTGTTATTGCGGTGCAACCCAAGGATGGTTTTCGCTACGCACATGAGCTGTACATCGATAACGAAACCGGGCTGCTGCTCAAGTCGTTGTTGGTGGATGACACCCGTGAGCTGCTGGAGCGATTCCAGTTTGCTGCCATCTCCTTTGACAAACAGAGCTACACAAAAGGGTTGGAGCCCAGCAGTTCCTGCTTTGATGTAGAAGTTGTGGATGTGCCTGCGGATGTGCCTGCGGATGTGGATGCGCACTTCTGGGAGCCGGCCTGGCTACCCCCGGGCTTTACTCTCGGTACCCATGAGGTTCAGGCGCTGCGCGGCAGTGACACATTCATATCCTCACAATTATACTCCGATGGTCTGGCCAGCTTTACCTTGTTTGTCGAGCCATTGGGGCGCGACAGTCTGGCTGAAGATCTCCGTGCCCAGCTCGGGCCGACTGTTGCAGTAAGCCGTCGGTTGATGACGCCGGATAATCTTTTCCTTGCCACGGTAGTGGGTGAAATCCCGGCCCGGGCAGCGGAGCGGATTGCGGAATCCTTGAGTCAGGCTGTAGCTGGAGCTGCGCAGTGATCGAAGAACGTGGTCGGGTTCTCAGTGTGGAGCAGGGCGCGGTGTGGGTAGAAACCATACGCCGCAGCGCTTGTGATAGCTGTCAGGCGCGTAATGGTTGTGGTCAGTCTGTCCTGCAACGCCTCGGATTGGGCGCCCGTCAGGGCTTTGTTCGCGTACTCGATGAGCAGGCTGGACGTTCTCGTCAGGTGGGTGACGACGTTATTATTGGAATACCGGAAAACGCCGTATTACAGGGTTCGGCAGTGGTCTATTTGATTCCGCTGGGGATGCTCTTTGCCGGTGCGCTGTTGGCGCAGGGGCTGGGAGCGACGGAGCCGTGGATTATTCTGGCGGGCCTTTTCGGTATGGGTATCGGTTTTGCCGCAGTACGCTGGCACGGCCTTCGCTCGCGCAACAACCCCGCGTTCATGCCGCGGGTGCTGGGCAGGGCGGCAGGCACTGTCGGTGTGGTCAACGATATACGAGAAAGGAGTGAATACTGAGATGAATGCAGTGCAGCGATGGTTACTTGTGATGGTGGGTGCCTGGTTGTTGAGCTGGCAGTCAACGGCGGTGGCGCAGTTACCTGACTTTACCGAGTTGGTGGAAGAGGCTTCACCCGCGGTAGTGAATATCAGTACTCGGCAGAACATGACACGCCGCTCCGCCAACATGGGGCCGATGATGCCGGATCTGGAAGGGTTGCCACCCATCTTCCGTGAATTTTTCGAGCGCAGCTTTCCTGATGGCTCACAGTCTGCTCCCCAGCGTCAGGCGCAATCGCTGGGCTCCGGTTTCATTGTGTCCAAGGATGGCTACGTCCTGACCAATAACCATGTGGTCCATGGCGCTGACGAGATTTTTGTCCGGCTATCCGATCGACGGGAGCTGGAGGCAACGCTGGTAGGTGCTGATCCACGCTCGGATCTGGCGCTGCTGAAGGTGGAAGCAGGCGCTGACCTACCGGTAGTGCGCATGGGTAAATCGGCTGACCTGAAAACCGGTGAGTGGGTACTGGCTATTGGCTCGCCCTTCGGGTTTGAATACTCGGTAACGGCTGGCATCGTCAGTGCCAAAGGCCGTAGCCTGCCTAACGAAAGTTATGTGCCTTTCATTCAGACCGACGTGGCCATCAACCCCGGTAACTCGGGTGGCCCGCTGTTCAATCTGGCAGGTGAAGTGGTGGGGATCAATTCGCAGATATTCACGCGATCCGGCGGATTCATGGGCTTGTCCTTTGCTATCCCGGTGGACGTCGCGATGGATGTAGTTGATCAACTGAAAAATGACGGCACCGTTCGTCGCGGCTGGCTGGGCGTTGTGATTCAGGAGGTCAACAAGGATCTGGCTGAGTCGTTCGGTCTGCCGCGTCCGGCTGGGGCGTTGGTTGCCCAGATCATGCCCGATGGGCCTGGCGCCAAGGGTGGCCTGCGGGTGGGTGACGTGATTCTCAAGCTGAATGATCAGGACATTGTCATGTCGTCTGACCTGCCCCATGCGGTTGGTCGTCTGCGTCCCGGCCAGAAGGCCAGCATGCAGATCATCCGTGATGGCAAGCGTCGGCAGGTAACAGTGGAAATTGGTGCGCTGCCTGATGAGGATACCCTGGCCAGTTCGGGTGCTCCCTCACCGAACGCGCCGTCCGCCACGGACAACCGTATGGGTCTGGCAGTGGTGGAACTGACGGATGAGCAGAAGAAAGCTCTGGATCTGAACGCGGGTGTAGTGGTGCGTGAAGTTCGCCCGGGCCCGGGTGCCATGATTGGCCTGCGTCCTGGTGATGTCATCACCAATCTGAACAACCGGTCGATTGAATCCGCTGCGGACTTTGAAAAGATCGCCAGCAAGTTACCTGTCAATCGTTCCATTTCCATGCGCGTGATCCGTCAGGGTCGGGCCAGCTACATTACCTTCCGGCTCGCCGAATAGCAGGGCGTTCTCTTGGGCAAAGCAGCGGCCTGCTGAGCCGCTGCTTTGCCGGTACAGATAGCGCGAAGCAGTGGAATCGGGTACACTCGCGGGCTGTTTTCGGGGGAGCCCCCGGTCACCGCCATGTCTGGCACACCACGTCTGGAAGAACCCTGCAGTGAGCGACCTCAGCCTGATCCGCAACTTTTCTATTATTGCCCATATCGACCACGGCAAGTCGACGCTCGCCGACCGCTTTATTCAGATCTGCGGAGGATTGACCGAGCGTGAAATGGCTTCCCAGGTTCTGGATTCGATGGATCTGGAGCGGGAACGTGGTATCACCATCAAAGCCCACAGTGTGACCCTCTATTACACTGCGCTGGACGGCAAGACTTACCAGCTCAACTTCATTGACACCCCCGGTCACGTGGACTTTCATTATGAAGTCAGCCGTTCACTGGCTGCCTGCGAAGGTGCGTTGCTGGTCGTGGATGCCGCTCAGGGCGTAGAAGCCCAATCGGTAGCCAACTGCTACACGGCTATCGAGCAGGGTCTGGAAGTGATGCCGGTGCTGAACAAGATTGACCTGCCGCAGGCTGAGCCGGAGCGGGTCAAGGCCGAGATCGAAAGCGTGATTGGTATCGATGCTACCGATGCGGTGGTATGCAGCGCAAAAAGCGGTATGGGCGTTGAAGATGTGCTGGAACGCCTGATCGCCGTCATTCCGCCGCCCGAAGGTGAGATTGAGGCGCCGCTACAGGCACTGATTATTGATTCCTGGTTCGACAACTACCTGGGTGTTGTCTCGCTGGTACGCGTCAAACAGGGGCGGATCAAGAAGGGCGACAAAGTGCTGGTCAAATCCACCGGCAAGATTCATCAGGTGGACAGCGTCGGTGTTTTCAACCCGAAGCATACCGAGACGGTGGATCTTAAAGCCGGTGAAGTGGGCTTTATCATTGCCGGTATCAAGGAAATTCAGGGCGCGCCGGTCGGTGACACCCTGACCCTGTCCAGCACGCCTGATGTGGACGTTCTGCCGGGCTTCCAGAAGGTACAGCCGCAGGTCTACGCCGGTCTCTTTCCTGTCAGTTCCGATGACTTCGAGGATTTCCGCGACGCATTGGAAAAACTCACGCTCAACGACGCTGCGCTGCAGTATGAGCCGGAGAGTTCTGATGCACTGGGCTTTGGTTTCCGTATTGGTTTCCTTGGCATGTTGCACATGGAAATCATCCAGGAACGCCTTGAGCGCGAATATGATCTGGATCTGATTACCACCGCGCCCACGGTCGTATTCGAGGTGGTGAAGAAGGACGGGCAAATCATCTACGTGGATAACCCCACGCGTCTGCCCGACCCGTCGCTGGTGGAAGAGATGCGCGAACCCATCGTGCGGGCCAATATTCTTGTGCCCCAGGATCACCTGGGTAGCGTCATAACGCTGTGTATCGAAAAGCGTGGCGTGCAACGGGACATGGTATTTCTCGGCTCCCAGGTGCAGGTGGTCTATGATCTACCGATGAACGAGGTGGTATTGGACTTCTTTGACCGCCTCAAGTCAGTCAGCCGCGGTTATGCCTCGTTGGACTATTCTTTTGATCGGTTCCAGGCCGCCAAGCTGGTGCGTCTGGATGTGCTGATCAATAACGAGAAAGTCGACGCGCTGGCGCTGATCGTGCATCGCGACAACGCGGCCTTCAAGGGTCGTCAGTTGGTCGAGAAGATGAAGGAACTGATCCCGAGGCAGATGTTCGATGTGGCGATTCAGGCCGCCATGGGTGGTCAGATTGTGGCACGCTCGACGGTCAAGGCGCTGCGCAAGAACGTACTTGCCAAGTGTTACGGCGGTGACGCCAGCCGCAAGAAGAAGCTGCTGGAGAAACAGAAAGCCGGTAAGAAGCGCATGAAACAAGTGGGTAACGTGGAGATTCCGCAGGAAGCCTTCCTCGCCGTGCTGAAAGTAGACAACTAGGGGCCTCGCAAGACTGACTATGCATATCAATTTCCCGCTGTTGCTGGTGATCGCCGTAGCTGTCACCGGCTTGTTGGCGTTATTTGATCTAATCTGGTTGGCGCCCCGCCGGCGTCGTGCAGTAGCCGCTTACGAGGCTCAGGTGGCGGCAGCCGACCCCAGCACCCTGCAGCGACTGAACAAGGAACCCCTGCTGGTTGAGTACGGCAAGTCCTTCTTCCCGGTATTGGCAGTAGTACTGATTCTGCGTTCCTTTCTGGTAGAGCCGTTCCAGATTCCGTCAGGGTCGATGAAGCCGACGCTGGCAATTGGTGACTTCATTCTGGTCAACAAATTTTCCTATGGCATTCGATTGCCGGTACTGGAAAACAAGATCATTCCAATCGGTGATCCGCAGCGTGGCGATGTCATGGTGTTCCGTTACCCGAATGACCCGCGTATCAACTACATCAAACGGGTAGTCGGTCTGCCCGGAGATCGCATCGGTTATGTGAATAAGCAACTGGTGGTCAATGGTGAAGTGGTTCCGCGTGAGCTGATCCGTACCCAGACCGATGATGAAGTGCCTGCCGGCCATCCATTGCAAGCCTTCGCTAAGGTCGATATATATCAGGAACAGCTGGGCGAAACCTCCCACGAGGCACGCTATAAAGCGATCTCGCAGACGCCTCCATCGCGGGAATGGGTGGTGCCTGATGGTTACTATTTCATGGTAGGTGACAACCGTGACAACTCCAATGACAGCCGTTACTGGTCTTCTACCAGTATGCCTCAGGAATTGTGGGGTATGGTTCCGGACAATTATATTGTCGGCAAGGCTTTTGCGGTGTGGATGCACTGGCCGGAACCAAAACTGAGGAACCTGCCGAGTTTTTCCAGGGTTGGGCTGATCGAGTAGTATCGATGAGCCGTGTGGCTTTCAGCCAGGGATAGTGGCAGTACACGATATCAAACAAGGGACGTACGAGGTTATCCATGCGGCATTCTCAGAAAGGCATGTCTTTTTTTGGTTGGTTGGCTGTTATCGCGCTGGTGGTATTCGGCGCAGTGATTGCGATGAAACTGGCGCCCATCTACATGGATCATTTTGCCCTGCGCAAGATTGTTACATCGATAAATGAAGACCCGAGCCTGAAGATCGGCTCGCTGCGCGATATGCATGCGCATATCAACAAGGGCATGCAAATCAACAGCATACGAGATATCAAGGCGGATGATGCAATCACGGTCACCGCCAGCGGAGCTGATACCTATACTGTCGTTATCCAGTATGAGGTGCGATCCCCCTTGTTGAACACCGTGGATCTATTGGTCCATTTTGATGAAACCCATATTGTCAGACCTTTAAAGTGAGCAATAAGCTAGACCGACTTGAAAGAAAGATAGGATACAGTTTCAAGAATCAGGATTTACTGATTCTCGCGCTGACCCACCGGAGTCTCGGTGGGCGTAATAACGAACGCCTGGAATTTCTGGGCGACTCGATTCTCAACTTTGTTGCCGCCGAAGCGCTCTTCGAGCGCTTCCCGCAGGCCCGTGAAGGCCAGCTCTCCCGGCTGCGGGCGCGGCTGGTAAAAGGCGTTACGCTAGCGGAATTGGCCAAGGGCTTTGATCTTGGTGAATATCTGCGTCTGGGTTCAGGCGAACTCAAGAGCGGTGGCTTTCGTCGCGAATCCATTCTTGCCGACACCACTGAAGCCATTATCGGTGCCATTTATCTGGATAGCGGTATGGAAGCCGCTCGCGAACGGATTCTGTTTTGGTTAACCAGCCATATCGATAGCCTCACTCTGGTAGACAACAACAAGGATCCAAAAACGCGCCTGCAGGAATACCTGCAGGGCCAGCACAGTGAATTGCCACAATATGAAGTCGTGGATATCAGTGGCGAGGCGCACTGCCGGACATTCCGTGTGGAATGCACAGTCGCACTGATGACCGGCAAGACCTTTGGAGTCGGCAATAGCCGCCGCCTGGCTGAACAGGAAGCCGCAAGGCAAGCACTGATCGCCATGGGCGTGGAGAAACTGAATGACTGATACAGCACCGCGTTGCGGCTACATTGCCATCGTCGGCCGACCCAACGTTGGCAAGTCGACACTGCTGAACCATATCCTCGGCCAGAAGCTGGCGATTACCTCACGCAAGCCGCAGACTACGCGACATACCCTGCTGGGTATCAAGACCGAGGGTAATGTGCAGGCGGTGTATGTAGATACCCCCGGTTTGCACAAGGATGCCGACAAGGCATTGAACCGCTATATGAACAAGAGCGCCTCGCAGACGCTGCGCGACGTGGATGTGGTGCTGTTCGTGGTTGACCGTACCCGCTGGACTGAAGAAGACGAACTGGTCTGGAACAAGGTTCGGCATCTGGAATGTCCGGTGCTGCTGGTCGTCAACAAGGTCGACCGGCTTGAAGACAAGAAGGATATGCTGCCGCATCTGGAATGGCTGGCAGCGCAATTACCGCAGGCCGAAATTGTGCCGGTGTCAGCGCTGCATGGCGGCAATATCGCTCTGCTCGAGAAGCTGGTTGCTGAACGTCTGCCGGAAAGTGAACATTTTTACCCGGATGATCAGATCACTGATCGCAGCTCACGCTTTCTGGCGGCTGAGCTGGTGCGGGAAAAAGTCATGCGCCAGTTGGGTGCTGAAGTGCCCTATCAGGTCGCGGTGGAAATTGAGCAGTTCAAGCAGGAAGGTAAGATCCTGCATATCCACGCCTTGATTCTGGTGGAGCGTGATGGCCAGAAGAAGATCATCATCGGCGACGGTGGTGAGCGGATGAAGAAGATTGGTCAGGAAGCCCGGCTGGATATGCAGAAGCTGTTCGGCAGCAAGGTCATGCTCAACCTGTGGGTGAAGGTGAAGCGTGGCTGGTCGGATGATGAGCGCGCACTGAATTCATTGGGCTACCGTTTCGACTGAGCATGACCTCCTCCCTTGACCCTGCCTATGTGCTGCATAGTCGCCCCTACCGGGACAGCAGCGCACTGGTTGATCTGCTCACCCTGGGGCAGGGTCTACAGCGGGTTGTCTGGCGTGGCGCCCGCGGCCAGCGTCGCAAGCTAACACCCCAGCCGTTCATGCCCTTGCTGGTGGGCATGACTGGCCGCACAGAACTGAAAACACTCACTCAGGCCGAGGTTGCTGGCAGCTTTGCGCTGCTGCAGGGTGAAATCCTGTTCAGCGGTCTGTATCTGAATGAATTACTGGTGCGCTTGCTGGTCGGCAATGATCCGCAGCCCATGCTGTTTGCTGCTTACCAACAGGCGCTTGAACAGTTGGCCAATGGCGCGGCAGTAGAGCCGCTGCTGCGGCGCTTTGAGTGGCAACTGCTGGATAATCTGGGCTATGGTTTCAGCCTGATGGAGGATGCCAATGGAGATCCGGTTGATAGCCGGCAGCGCTATGTATGGCACGCCGCTGATGGCTTGCAGCCAGTGCATGATGCTCTGCTGAACAATGCCGGTTTGCCAGGCGCGGCCTTGCTGGCGATGGCGGCGGACGACTGGAGTGCGGTCAGCACCTTGCGTGCTGCGAAACAATTGATGCGTCAGGCGCTGGGTGTGCAGCTGGGCGATCGCCCGCTGATCAGTCGCACCCTCTTTGTCAGGCAAACACCTTCCCCTAAAGGAGAGCAACAGTGACTCAACCGCAGCGCGTACTGCTTGGTGTGAATATCGATCATGTGGCCACTTTGCGACAGGCCCGTGGTACCCGCTATCCGGATCCGGTTCAGGCTGCCATCGAGGCCGAGCAGGCCGGCGCTGATGGTATCACCGTGCACCTGCGTGAGGATCGTCGGCATATTCAGGAGCGCGATATTCGGCTGTTGAAAGAGGTGCTGCAGACGCGGATGAACCTGGAAATCGCCGTGACCGATGCAATGCTCGCGTTTGCTGAGGAAGTGCGTCCGGAGCACGTGTGTCTGGTGCCCGAGCGCCGGGAAGAGCTGACTACCGAAGGTGGACTGGATGTGGCCGGTAATCCGGCGCGGATTCAGCAGGCGGTCGAAAAACTGACCGGCTATGGCTGCGAAGTGTCCTTGTTTATTGATGCAGATCCGCGGCAGATCGAGGCTGCGCGCAATGCTGGTGCACCGGTGATCGAGCTGCATACGGGCCATTATGCCGATGCCACTGGCAGCGAGCAGGTGCAGGCATTGCAACGCATTCGCGAGGCCGTGGCATATGCTCACAAGCTGGGTCTGGTGGTGAACGCCGGGCATGGGCTGAACTACCACAACGTGGAAGCCATAGCGGCCATTGCGGGCATCCATGAACTGAATATTGGCCACGCGATTATTGCCCGCGCATTGTTTTCCGGACTGGCGGGTGCTGTTGCTGATATGCGCGCGCTGATCATGGCGGGCGAAGCCTGCCAGTGATTATCGGGATAGGAACCGACCTGGTACTGCTTAGCCGTATCCAAGCGGTACTGGGGCGACAGGGGGAGCGTTTCGCTCGGCGTATTCTGACGCCTGCGGAGCTGCAGCGGTTTTCCAGCCACTCACAGCCGGCGCGCTACCTGGCCAAGCGTTACGCCGCCAAGGAGGCCATCCTCAAGGCCCTTGGCACCGGGCTGGCCAAGGGCATGTCCTGGCAGCACATGCAGATTGATAATGACGAGCATGGTGCACCCGTGGTGGTGCTCAGTGGCGTTGCCCTGCAGCGGCTGCAGCAGGGCGGCGGTGGGCGTATGTTGTTATCGCTCAGTGATGAGCGTGAACAGGCGCTGGCGTTTGCGCTATGGACCAGCGACTGAACCTGAATGGCTCGGCCGGCGTGTCATGCGTCGGCCGCTTGCTGTAAATGCGCTATAGCGGCGAGCAGCGCCCGCACCGCAGCCTGGCTGTCTTCACCTTGCTTGAGCAAACTTTCCGCTTCCTGACAGCAGGAGCGCAGTTGCGGTACGCCGCAGTAACGGGTGGCGCCATGCAATTTATGGATGACCTCGCGCAGTTCAGCCTGATCGCCACGTTCCAGTGCAGCGCTGATCTGACGACTGTCCTCAGGTAAACCATCCAGCAACATGCGGAACATGTCCTTGGCCAGATCCGCCTTGCCGGCAGCCAGGCGTAACCCTTCCTCGTGATCCACAATGACCGGGCTCGGCTGCTCTGGTGGTGCCTCGGGTACGGCGGTCAGCAACGGGTTGCGCGGTAGACTGCCCGCGGCCGGGAGCTCGGCGGCATGGACAAACATGCCGGTCCACTTGTTCAGCGTCTGGCGCAGCTGTTCAGCGGTGATGGGCTTGGTCAGGTAATCGTTCATGCCGCATTGCAGTAGCTGCCGCCGTTCGCTGTCCAGCGCATGGGCGGTGAGCGCAACGATAGGTACCGGATCAAAGCCGGCAATCTCCTCGCGCAAACGCAGTTCGCTGGTGACCTGGCGGCCGTCCATGCCGGGCATCTGTACGTCCATGAATATAAGATCAACATGCTGCTCGGTGAGTATGTCCAGTGCCTGCTCGCCGCTCTGGGCCAGCAGGGCGGTCACGCCGATGTCCGCGAGGAAGACTTCCAGCAGGCGCAGATTGGCTGGTTGATCGTCCACACAGAGTACGCGGGGAACCTGTGAGATCTGACGCGGGCTGGGCAGGGATGTGGGCTTGTCGCTGAGCAACTGCAACACCGCCCGGTACAGCTTGCGGGTATTCACCGGCTTGGAGAGGCTCTGGCACATGGAGCGGGGTAGCCGATCCAGCAGTGAATAATGCTCGGTTGTATCGGTCAGAATGATGGTCTTGCAGATATTGAGTTCCGACCACTGGCGGGCCAGTTCCAGCGTTTCCCCTGGTGGCATCGTCGAGTGTCGGCTGCTGATCAATGCCAGTTGCAGCGAATCATCCCTGTGGGTGGGTGAGGTCAGGGCTTCATGCAGCTGACGGGTGTCGTCGAACATGCGCACCGATAGGCCGATATTTTCCAGACTGTGCAGCAGCATCTGGCGGCTCAGCAGTTGCGGCTCCACCAGCGCCGCGCGCAGGCCCAGCAATGGCCGCTCGGGCAGCTCATCTTCACCATGGGCTGAGCGGCTCAGACGCAGGGTCAGCCAGAACTCGGAACCTTCGCCAGATTGGCTGCGCAAGCCGATCTCACCTTGCATCTGTTCCACCAGACGTTTCGATATGACCAGCCCCAGACCGGTGCCGCCGGCGTGCCGGGAGACCGAGTTGTCAGCCTGGCTGAAGGCCTTGAACAATGCCTTCTGCTGAGTGGGGGACAGACCTACGCCGGTATCGTTGACGCTGATGCGCAGTAGAACCTGATCAGCGTCCTGTTGCTCGGCCATGACCCGCACGCTGACCGAGCCCTTATGGGTGAACTTGATGGCGTTGCTGATCAGGTTGGCAAGAATCTGTTTCAGCCGCATCGGGTCGCCACTCAGACCCAGTGGGGTATCACGATAGATGATGCTGACCAGCTCCAGCCCCTTGGCGTGGGCGCTGGGGGCAAGCATGGTCAGGGTTTCGTCTACCAGATCACGC
The DNA here is from genome assembly GCA_964474945.1 of uncultured Halopseudomonas sp. Lineage (GTDB taxonomy): Bacteria > Pseudomonadota > Gammaproteobacteria > Pseudomonadales > Pseudomonadaceae > Halopseudomonas. The sequence continues at coordinate 23,454 of CAYYUQ010000038.1, forward strand.
AGGTTGAAGGACAGGTTTTCCAGCACCAGCTTGCCGGCTTCGATCTTCGAGAAATCCAGAATCTCATTGATGATTGCCAGCAGGCTATCTGCGGATTTACCGATGGTGATCAGATATTCCTGTTGTCGTCCTGATAATTCACTGCGCTGCAGTAATGTGGTAAAGCCAAGGATGCTGTTGAGCGGCGTGCGCAGCTCATGGCTCATGTTGGCGAGGAATTCGGACTTGATGCGACTGGCTTCCTGGGCGGTCTTGCGTGCCAGATCCAGCTCGATGTTCTGAATCTCGATGGTTTCCAGGGTCTGACGTAAGTCCTCGGTGGCCTGATCGATGTTCTGCTGCAGCTCACCCTGGGCGCTTTGCATGGTCTGCGCCATATAGTTGATGCCGCGTGCCAGATCATCCAGTTCGCGGCTGTTCTGCTCGCTCAGGCGCACATTAAACTGCCCCTGGCTGATCTGGTTAATGGCAGCATTCAGGCGCAATATCGGTTGGGTAATACGGCGGCCCATGATGGATACGCCGGCGGCGGTCAATGCCAGCCCCAGGATGATGGTCACCAGGGTGGCCAGAATTCCCTTATATTGCTGGAGCAAGGTATTGCCGTGACTGAGTTCAACCTCCAGCCAGCCGAGCAGGCTGTCGGGCTCGATGTGCGGGTAATCCAGGCGATGGGCCAGGTCGGCGCTGGCCAGCAGAGGCATCATGAAGCGAGTACTGTTCTCGCCCCGGTGAATCTGCAATCCGGTACCGGCTGCCAGCACTACATTGGACAGCGGCGGGCCGGCTGGATGCATTCGCGGGCCTCTGTGTTGCAGCGTGGTCATGTCAGCGTCGTACAGCGTCAGGGCGCGCACATCAGTATAATTCAGTGCGGCATACAGGGTCGGCCCGACACGTGCGGGTTCACCGGTGAGCAGGGCGGTGGCGGTGGGTTTTTGCAGATACTCAACGGTCATCAGGCCCCGTTGCAGTAATTGCTGCTCAGAATCGCGTAATTGCTGCCAGCTGAAGTAGCCTCCTATCACCAGTGCCATCAACGCTGTAGGCAACAGCGTCATCATCAGCAATCGGGCATTGACGCCCAGGCTTTGCTGACGTTTCATCGCAGACTTATTCAATATGTGCATCCCTTTCGCGGTTGCCGTTATCATAGATCGAAAAGCACAACCGGGGCAGCTTGTCCGGTTCGTTCCTGAAGGATGTACGATGAAGAGCGAGTTTCCAACCATTGCCGATTGCATCGGCAACACCCCGTTGGTGCGTCTGCAGCGCATGACCGGTGATACCAGCAACACCATTCTGTTGAAACTGGAAGGCAATAATCCGGCGGGCTCAGTCAAGGACCGTCCAGCGCTGTCGATGATCCGACTCGCTGAGCAACGCGGTGAGATCCAGCCGGGGGACACATTGATCGAAGCGACCTCGGGCAATACCGGCATAGCGCTGGCCATGGCTGCGGCCATCATGGGCTACCGCATGGTATTGATCATGCCGGAAAACTCCAGTGATGAGCGTAAATGGGCGATGAGAGCCTACGGTGCCGAACTGATTCTGGTCAGCCAGCAGCAGGGCATGGAAGGTGCTCGCGATCTGGCGCTGCAAATGCAGAGCGAAGGCAAGGGCAAGGTGCTGGATCAGTTCGGTAATGGCGATAACCCGCAAGCGCATTATGTCGGTACCGGCCCGGAAATCTGGCGCGATACCCACGGTCGGGTTACCCATTTTGTCAGCTCCATGGGTACGACCGGCACCATCATGGGCGTGTCGCGTTACCTCAAGGAGCAGAACCCTGACGTACAGATTGTTGGTCTGCAACCTACTGAAGGTGCCGCCATCCCGGGGATTCGCCGTTGGCCGCAGGAATACCTGCCGAGCATTTTTGATCAGCAGCGGGTTGATCGGGTAGTGGACATGAGTCAGCAGGAGGCGGAAATCACCATGCGACGCCTGGCCCGTGAAGAAGGTATTTTCTGTGGGGTGTCGTCGGGGGGCGCAGTGGCTGCGGCGCTGCGGCTGAATGCCGAGGTGAGCAATGCGGTGATTGTGGTCATCATTTGTGACCGGGGTGACCGTTATCTGTCTACCGGGGTGTTTGAAGGTCAATCATGAACAGAACCCGGGGCAAGTCCAGGCGTACTGCGGATGCTCCGGCGGCCGTTGGGCAACGTATCGAGTTGGCACTTGAGCGGCTCACCCATGACGGACGTGGCATTGGTCGCTGGCAGGGGCGTACGGTATTTGTCGAAGGTGCCTTGCCGGGAGAGCAGGTCAGCGCCCGGGTGGTACGTGCGCGCAGCAAACTGATCGAGGCGCGGCTGGAGCAACTCAAGGTAGCCAGCCCCGAACGCCAGCAACCGGCTTGCCCGCATGTTGATTTGTGTGGCGGCTGCAGCTTGCAGCATATCCCGCAACAGACCCAGTTATCGCTCAAACAGCAGGCGCTGGCCCAGCAGCTGGAACATTTTGCCGGGGTGAAGCCGGAGCGCTGGATGCCGGCGCTGACCGGGCCGCAATACGGCTATCGACAACGCACCCGGTTGTCCGTGCGGTGGGATGAGCAAGCCAAGCGGTTACTGGTCGGTTATCGTCAGCGCGCCAGTAATGCACTGGTGGAAGTGACCCAATGCCCGGTATTGATTCCGCTGCTGGAGCGCTTGTTGCAGGCGCTGCCGGCAGAGCTGCAGCAGCTGGAGAACCGCTCAACGCTGGGGCATGTGGAACTGATAGGCGGCGCGCAGCCGGGTATGATAGTGCGTCATCTGCAACCCTTGAGTGAACAGGATCGGCAGCGGCTACAGGCGCTGGCTTTACGTCACGGGGCTGCCTGTTATCTGCAATCGGGCAGTGAAGCGACCTTGTGTCATTTGACCGAAGATGCCGCATCTCCGGCTTACCGTCTGGAAGATCAACAGCTGGAATTGCAATTTGCCGCCGGAGACTTTACTCAGGTCAACGCCGGAATCAACCAACAAATGGTCAATCAGGCGCTGGAATGGCTGGCAGTGCAGCCAGGCGAGCAGGTGCTGGATTTATTTTGCGGCGTGGGTAATTTCACCCTGCCGCTGGCGCAAGCCGGGGCGATTGTCACCGGGATCGAGGGCAGTCTGGAGATGGTTGAGCGCGCCGCGAGCAATGCGCGATTGAATCATCTGGAGCAGGCGCACTTTTTCCAGGCGGACTTGTCGAACAGCCTTGAAACGGCGTGGCTGGATACCGAATATCAAGCCGCGCTGTTGGATCCGCCGAGGGACGGCGCTGCGCACATGACGGCGATTCTGGCACGGAAGAAGGTACAGCGGATACTCTATGTATCCTGCAATCCGGCTACGCTCGCCAGAGACGCAGGTATTCTTTCAGCGGCGGGTTACCGAATGGTGCAGGTTGGGATCATGGACATGTTTCCCCAGACTGCGCACGTGGAAGCCATGGCGCTCTTCGTGTCAGGCAAGGACAAAAAGTAATGGTACAAGTCAGAGCAGAACATCCGGTCAATCAGGATGGCACTGTAGATATCGACGCCTGGATCGAGCGGATTCAGCAATCTGTGCCGCTGCCCGAGCCGCAGGTTCTCAAGCAGGCGTGTGAATGGGCCGCAGAGCTGGATCGGGCTACGAGCAAGACCGAGCATCGCTGGGCCAACGGTGCCAGCAGCTATCGCACCGGTCTTGAGATGGCCGAAATTCTCGGCGACCTGAAGCTCGATCAGGAGTCGCTGGTAGCAGCGGTTATCTACCGTGCCGTACGTGAGCACAAGACCGATCTGGCCGAAGTAGAGCGCCATCTGGGCAAGGCGGTGGCTGAACTGGTTGACGGCGTGCAGCGCATGGCCGCTATCAGCGTGACGCAGAATCCGGTCAAGGCCAAGGCGTTCAACACCCAATCCCAGGTAGAAAACCTGCGCAAGATGTTGGTCACCATGATCGACGACGTTCGCGTGGCATTGATCAAACTGGCCGAGCGTACCTGTGCCATCCGCGCAGTCAAGGACGCACCCGATGAGAAGCGCTACCGGGTCGCGCGGGAAGTATTCGACATCTATGCGCCGTTGGCGCACCGCCTGGGTATCGGCCATATCAAATGGGAATTGGAGGACTTGTCGTTCCGCTATCTGGAACCGCACAAGTACATGCAGATCGCCCGGCTGCTGGATGAGCGGCGGGTGGATCGGCAGGAATATATTGAAGCGGTCATGGCTCAGTTGCGCCACGAACTGGAGGATGCCGGTATCGATGGCGATATCTCCGGACGGGTCAAACATATCTATTCGATCTGGCGCAAGATGCAGAACAAGGGCATCGACTTCAATCAGGTCTATGACGTGCGTGCCGTGCGGATATTGGTGCCCAGGGTGCGTGACTGCTATACGGCGCTCGGTATCGTGCATACGCTCTGGCGCCATATCCCCAACGAGTTCGACGACTATATCGCCAACCCCAAGGAGAATGGCTACCGGTCCTTGCATACGGCGGTGATCGGCCCGGAGGGCAAGGTGCTGGAAGTTCAGATACGCACCCATGCCATGCACGAGGAAGCAGAGCTGGGTGTCTGTGCGCACTGGCGTTACAAGGGCACTGATGTCGACAGCAACTCTGATGCCTATGAGGACAAGATCGCCTGGTTGCGTCAGGTGCTCGAATGGCACGAAGAAATGGGCGATATCGGCGGGCTGGCCGAACAGCTGCGTGTGGACTTTGAGCCTGACCGCATCTATCTGTTCACCCCTGACGGGCATGTACTGGATGTTCCCCGCGGTGCGACACCGTTGGATTTCGCCTATCGCGTTCACACCGAAATCGGCCATAACTGCCGGGGCGCCAAGGTCAATGGTCGGATAGTGCCGCTGAGCTACATTCTGCAAACCGGTGAGCAGGTCGAGATCATCACCGGGCGCACCGGCGGGCCCAGTCGTGACTGGTTGAACCCCAACCTGGGCTACGTGAATACCTCCCGGGCCCGGGCCAAGGTGCAGCATTGGTTCAAACAACAGGCCCGTGAGCAGAACGTGCACGCTGGCAAGGTCATGCTTGAGCGTGAATTGACGCGCATGGCGCTGACCGGTGCGGACTACGCCCAACTGATCGAGCGTCTGGGTATACGCAGCCAGGAAGATCTGTTTGCGGCGCTGGGCTCAGGCGACATCCGCCTGGCTCATGTGGTCAACATTGCCCATCAACTGGTTGAGCCGGATCGTCAGAGCGAGCAACTGGAGCTGATCCCGCGCCGGCCAAGCAAGCTTGGCCGCCGTGGCGATGTACATATCCAGGGTGTCGGTAACCTGCTGACCCAGCTGGCCGGTTGCTGTCAGCCGGTGCCCGGTGATCCGATCATTGGCTATATCACCGTTGGCCGCGGGGTAACGGTGCACCGCGCTGATTGCGCGGTCGCCATGCAACTTCAGGATCGGGAGTCGGAGCGGCTGATCGAGGTCAACTGGGGTGGTGCGCCAGTACAAACCTATCCGGTGGAAATCTTCATTCGTGCCTATGACCGTGCCGGCCTGCTGCGTGATGTGTCGCAGTTGTTGGCTAACGAGAAGATCAACGTGCTGGAAGCCAGTACCCGCACCAACCGGGACGATAACTACGCCAGCATGATGCTGACGCTGGAAATCCCCAACCTGCATCTGCTGGGGCGTTTGCTGACCCGTATTGGTCAGTTGCCTAACGTGATCGAAGCGCGGCGTAACCGCCAGGAGCATCGAGCATGAGTTATCAGGTCGAGGATCTGTTGTATCTGATGCAGCGTCTGCGTGATCCCGAGCACGGCTGCCCGTGGGATCTGCAGCAATCCTTTGCCAGCATAGCGCCGCATACGCTGGAAGAGGCGTATGAGGTTGCCGATGCCATCGCCGAAGAGGATTACCCGCAACTGGCCGGTGAAGTGGGCGATCTGTTGTTCCAGGTGGTGTATTACGCGCAACTGGGTCAGGAAGCCGGATATTTTGATTGGCAGGATGTGGTGGATGGCATTACCCGCAAACTGGTACGCCGGCATCCGCATGTGTTTCCCGATGGCAACCTGCGTACGCCGCCTGGTACGCAGCAACTGGATGAGCAACAGATCAAGCAGCGCTGGGAGGAGATCAAGGCCGAGGAGCGGGCCGAGCGTGCCACTACTGCGCAACAGTTATCTCTGCTGGACGACGTGCCCCGTGCCCTGCCGGCGTTGAGCCGGGCACAGAAGTTACAGAAGCGGGCAGCGGCCAATGGCTTCGATTGGGAAAATGTCGGCCCGGTGATCGACAAGATTGCCGAGGAGCTCGAAGAAGTACGCGAAGCCATAGGGCGTCGAGAACAGCAGGCCATCGATGAAGAAGTCGGCGATCTGCTGTTCGCCATGGTCAACCTGGCCCGCCATCTGAAAGTGGATGCCGAGACAGCGCTGCGCGGCGGCAACGAGAAATTCGAGCGACGCCTGCGATTCATCGAACAGAGCCTGATTGCCGAAGGCAAGGTCTTTGCTGAAACGCCGCTTCAGGATCTGGATCACCTCTGGGATGAGGCCAAACGCGAAGGGTTGTAAGCAGCGCCGGCCATCATCCATCCTTTTCATTGGCTTGCGACATGGCGCGACATCATGTCGCGCTGAAATGCCTTTCCGGCTCTCTGCAGGCGCTCAACAGGGGGAGAGCTGGCGCGCCGGGCGCCGATATCGCTGGCTAACACCACGATAAGACAGTGGCAAACCTGCTTGTGCCGAGCGGGTTGGGCGTGTATGTTTAACGCCCTTTTCGCTATGCATAATACAAATTTACCTCAGCGAAACTCTGGGGTATGTCAGCCGGCCATAATCGCCGGTGGCCCGATTTCCGTTAGATTGAGGAGTTCAACATGCGCATCATCCTATTGGGTGCCCCCGG
>CAYYUQ010000039.1:0-29919 GCA_964474945.1 uncultured Halopseudomonas sp.
TTAAAGGCACACTGATAGATCTGAGCAATGGCCTCCTGACGGGATTTACCACCGTAGAGAGCTTGATTTTCGAGGTTTTCAGGGGCGCCGAATGCAGCCGAAACGACTGTCCAGTCCTTGTGTATTTCCAGCTGTTCTATCCAGTAATGCAGCCCAGCAGGGTCCGCGGGACGCTGGTAATAGGCAATGTACATTTTGTGAACAAGTGTAGCGGTTGTATTAAGTTCCATCTTAAAAACCTCTTGAAAAATGATTTGGCAATGCATCCGGCAAAAGGATCAGCCACCATTGCTCAATGCAACCCGCGCAGAAGTCGGGCGCAAAGCCATGCGGCAGCGCTGTCGGAAACAAGGTAGGTGATTGTGCAGATTGCGGAATGCGGGGCTGCATTCCAGCGGCATCAGACCCGGCAGGGGGAGGCGTGCCGGCAGCAAAAGCCGGACACGACAAAGAGAACGGATTATTCAGCCGCTCTTTCCGGGAAAAAACAGGGCAGCCAGGACCGATGAAAACATCAACGGCAGCTACCGAGGGTGTCGCTGTCAACCACGCGCTCCTTCTTGTGACCTATGTCACAGAGTATCCAGCATTCAGTATTGTTATTGTTCGGCACTATCCTTCGCCGATTTGACACCGCATTCTGAGCAATTCTGCAGGGCTAATCAAGCAAAATCGTGCGTTCCAGCCGCGCTGTTCACGGGTGCCTTCACCAATGGCCTGTTTGCGGCAGCCGCAGTCACAGGTCAGCTCATACTCGGGTAGCTCATGTACCACTTCGATGCGGGGCAACGTCGCCGGCAGTGGCTTACGCTTGCCACGCTTTTTCACCGATACGGCCCCCACCCCGCCTCAATGCGTGGTTTCAACGTGCTGCCGTGACTCAGTGCTTGCCCAGCAGGGCTTCCAGGCTCTCAGCTGTCAGAACGCCCCGGGTCCAGGCATCGAGCTTGGCAGCATCGGCTTGGCGGATCATCTCGGTTGCCCAGTCCGGTAGTGCACCGAACTTTAATTCCAGCAAGCCCAGGGCCGTTTCACGCATTGTTTCTAACCGGCCCTCCATGCGTCCTTCAACCCGGCCCTTCTGGATACCAATCAGCTCACCTTCGTGAAGGCCCTTCTCCAACCCCACCCGTTCAGCGGTATTGATATACGGCATGCTCTTGTCCTCCTCGATCGCACCGCAAGGCTCACCACATCCACCCCGTAGCGATCACGCAGGCGATACTGGTAAGTATACATCCGTTGTGCAAAAGCATCCTCTGGCTCGCCCTGCACCTCAACATGGATCAGCACCCAGGTCTCATGGCCTTCCAACGTGTGCACCTTGACCAGTTTATCGGCGTAACGCCTGCCAGAGTTCGCGTCAGGCGTCACCTGCTGCAGCTCTTTGTCGAGCGAGGTATAACCCTGGCGCCAGTCGATCTCTGACGGGATATGCGGGAACAGCAGTTCCAGAAACTCCTTGAAATAGCCATCCAGGGCGATTTTCCAAGGGCTGTCGTGATCGGTGGTGCGATCCGCATCGGTGTCGATCATGGGGCCTCCTGTTTGCTGGGCACAGGATAGCAGCTTGCCCTTCGCAACGAGAAGCTCAGCACTCTGAGCGTTCAGGGCCTGTCATCGTCCATAGGCTGGGTGGCTTTTCTCTTCTGTCAGCTCACTGCCCAGCAGGGTGTCGATCGCGCGTTTGAATTGTGCCCGTTGGTCGTTCAGTTGGTACACGCTGCGTGACAACTGGATAAAGGCATCGTCAAAGCACTGTCGGGCTTCATGTGCCCGTTTACCGTTCTCGATGTCCCATAACTGCTCATTGACGGCCTTGAGGGCGCGTCGGAGGTCATCCAGTGCGGCGGGGTATCGGGCCGTGTCGCCGACGACGGCTTCGAGTGCCGCCTGTTCGCGAGCGATGTTGTGTTGTCTGGCGGGATCATCGATGCGTTCGCGCTTGATCGCCAGGATCGACAGCTTGTCGAACACCTCGCCCCAGGCCACGGGAATCAGGGGCCGGGCGGGCCAGGCGGGTTTATGCATGATGGGGTGCCTCCGTGTCGGTGGGTTCAATGAGCCTGTGCATGACCTGCTCAACCGCCGCCAGCCAGCAGCTTTCAAAGTAGACCTTTTCGTCCGGGTCGTTCAGGGCATCGGCCGAGAGTTTATAGTGTTTTGCGTAGCGCTGTTCGGGGTCCACGTCGATCGCGGTCAGCTGCGGCTGATAGGGCAGCATGCCGTTAGCATACCAGCCAAGGCCCATGAACAACCCAACCGTGCGCTGGCCAACGGCGTTGGCCGCATGCAGTACAAACGAGTTGCAACAGATGGCGCGGCTCACTGCCGACAATGCCCCGTAGAGTTCATTCAGGCTGCGGTCGCGTATGAACAGCAGCGGGCAGTTGACTGAGTGGGCGACGGTCGCAACGGCTTTATCATCGGTGATGACACGATGGCCCTGTTGCCTGAGTGCCTCACACAATCGTACCAGCGCGGGCTCGGGTATGGAGCGCAGGGGCGTTGAGGCGGTGGCATGCACAAAGGTGTCTGCCACGATGCCGGGGGGCCTTGACTCGACCACGGTGGCGCTGCCACGGGCAAAGTCGTCCGCATCGATGTTGGTACAGGACGCCTGCTTGAGTTCAGCTGTGATCCGCTCGGGTGACACCCCCAGGTTCAGCAGGTGAAAATCCGGCCAGGGCACGCCCCTGAAACCCGGCAGCGACACAAAGCCGGAAAAATCAAAACAGGCATCATACTCTCGCCATTCGTCCAAGCGGATGGGGGTGGTGCGGATGCGCGTCACCCAGGGCTCGTGCTTGAGCACATAGTCCGGTTTGGTGGCGGCCCATGAGCGGATTACGTCCACCTCGATCAGCGGGTGGATCGCCTGCAGCAGCGGTAACACCAGGCGAAACGCCTGAGCGCCCACCAGGTTATCTCCGAGCCCGGTGCCAAAGGCATTGAACAGCGCCAGGCGCAGCGGTTGACCGGGGCGGATGCGCTGGCGCAGCTGCGCGGCAATCTGCGGGTCCAGCGGCAACAACGTCGGCTTGCCCTCCTCACCATTGAGCCTGAGTGGCAGAACAAAGGCCGGATTGCGCGCCGGATCCAGCAAGCGGCACTCGACCCCGGTTTTTTCGGCACTGGTGGCGATACGTTGCTGGCCATGCCGCGTATCAAGATAGATCTCCCAGGGCGTGACCCGCTCAAGGTCACTCGGGGCGATAAACGGATACGGCGCGCTGCCGAGCTTGCCGACAAAGCTCCTGGTCACAATAAAGGCCTGCATAGTCAATCACTCCTTGAATTAAAAAACCCCCGCCTCCTTGTGAGAAGCGGGGGTTCTGAAGAACCTCACTGGCCCGCAAGGTACTGCGGGTCAGTGAGTGAAGCGATCAGCTTCAGGCTACGATGTCGGTCACTGCATTGAAGTTATCCGCATCGACACCCACCAGACGGATCAGGCCATCGGCCACGCCATCCTTGTTGGCATCGATGAAGAGCAGACCTACGGTATCGTCTTCGTCGATCACGCCATCCACTGCTCCAGCCACACCTGCTTCTTCCATCCAAGTGAAGTAGTACTGAACTGCGCCGTTGGACAAACCGAAGTTGGTGTTCGCAGACAACAGTGCTTCACCAAAGTCGATGGCCGCTGTCGCGGCTTCAACCGTATTGGATACAGTACCCGCAGCCACACCGATCTCGATGACATCTTCACCAGAGGTGAAGTCTGTGATGATATCGGCTTGTGCATAGACCGGATCAGCAAAAGGTGAAGTACCGGTTCCGTTGATACCGCCTTCGGAGACGATATCCAGGGTGAAACCACCCTGATCATCAGTACCAGTGAAGGTGATGGTGTCAGCGTTAGCAGTAGCCGTGAGCTTGCCAATGGCCAGCGCGCTGAACGCCGTAGCCAACGCTTCAGCCAATGCTTCTACTGTCATTTCGCCATCAGCCCTATAGGTGGAAATGATTTCCACACCACCCTTGAGCGTGGCGGTGATGGTGTACTCTTCACCCGCAACCGCACCTTTGCTAACGGTTACGATATCCACCTGCGTGGTATCGCCAACAGTCGAGGCAGTGTCGTCACGACCGATGTTCAGACTAGAGTTAACAGCGCCAGTCACCGCATCGAATGACAAACCATTACCGTTATCACCGGTTGCGACAACGGTCCAGTCTCCAGTGCCTGCATCAACAGCTGCAGCAGAGATACCGTCGATGCCATTCAGCGACGCCGCGATGGCAGTCATGACCGCTTCATAATTACCCAGATCAACACCCGTCAGGCTGACGGTACGTACGGCTACCGTGCTGCCGTTGGTGCGATCCAGCGTGTAGGTGATTGAAACCGTGTCATCGGATGCACCGATGGTCCCGGCTGAGATGGTAGAGTTAAGGGCCAACACTTCAGTGTCAACCGCTTCGGATTCGCCCGAACCATCGTATTCGTTCTGGCCGGTCAATTCAGCCGGAACAGAGTCGATTACGTTGAATACAAAGCGATCGTTGCCACCGTTACCGGTCAGGATATCAACGCTGTCTGCAACCTGAGCAGAGTCACCGCCGTTGATGATGTCATCATTAGCGCTACCGATCAGGGTGTTGGCGCCGTTGTCGCTACCGTCTTCCAGACCACCGATCAGCGTGAAGCCAGTGCTGCCGGTTGCCTTGGAGACGTCGATGACGCTGTTGTCACCAGAAGCACCAACCAGGACCACATCTGCATTGCTGTCGGCATTGTTTACAGTCGCAGCGGTGGCTACGAACTCGTCAACACCTTCAGCTGTGACAGAGGCGCCGGCCGATACAATCAGAACATCCTGCTCTTCTGTAGTAGAGCCATCACCGTCATCCGCTTGAGAGCGCAGACCGATCACGATGTCGTCACCTGCAGTGATCAGGTAGGTATCACTGCCTTCACCACCTTTGATGGTGTCGTCACCGGCACCCATGTCGAAGGTGTCATCGAGCTCTGAACCGATGATGCTGTCGTTGAACGGCGAACCGACTACGTTGAAGCCAGCTGGCTGGCCATTGTCATCAAGGGCACCTTCATGCTTCAGAGTCACCTCAACAGGATTAGCCTGCGGAACGATCACGGTAATGCCAGACAGATCGATACCCACGGTCTGAATGTAGCTCAGATCCAAGTCTACAACTGCGTCGGTATTGACTTCACCAGTGATAAAGACGGTACCTTCGCCGGTTACAGATTCAGCTGCTGCGATCTGATCCGAAGTCAGCGTCAGGGATTCGCCGGCCGGGACGAAGATGTCCACACCATTGAAATCCAGCGTCGCATTGCTCAGATCCACGTCACCTTCGATGGTCACAGCAACGTTGCTCAGCGCCAGGGTACCGTTAACAACGGTGCCTTCAGCGATGGTCAGGGCAATATCGCTGAAGTTCCAGGTGCTGCCAGCGTCCAGCGTCGGCGCTACCAGGTCACCGTTCACATTGGCCGTACCCAGACGGGCAGTCACGGTACCCAAACCGTTAACTGTAGCGGACAACGTGAATGCGTGAGCAGCGCCATCGTCGTTGCTGTCGATCAGGGCCAGGGTGCCCAGATTCACTTTACCGTCGTTGGTACTAACGGTCAGCATGCTCAGCTCTTCGCCGGCCACACCAGCGTACTCCCCACTGCCGAGGGTCACGTCACCATCATCGGTGTCGATGGTCAGTGACTCGGTGTTACCCGCTGCCATACCGCCGTCGAATGCCGGAGAGCCGCCAGTAATGGTCAGCGAACCGGCACCGGAGTTGGTGATGGCCAGGCCAGTTACTTCTGCATCAGAGGTATCCAGTGACTTGATGGTGACATCGTTGTCGCCGGTTACGATCAGCGTTGCGCTGTTAGTGGCATTGGCTGCGAAGTAGATGGTACCGATTTCCAGCTCGTTACCATCCATGCCCAGATTGTCGACTGTGTTCAGTGTCACAGACAGCAGTTCCAGACCTTCTTCGGTGCCGACAGAGATGTCACCAATCACGTTGGCCGCAGCCGGGGGAACATTGGTGTTTTCATCGTAGCCGTCAGCCGCCAACAGGTCGTTGGTGTTGTCTGCCAGCAGAGAGTCGATCACCAGGCTAGTGAAGTTGATGCTGGCCTGGTTAACGGTCATGTCGATGATGTTATCGATCTCGACGTTACCCAGTGTCACTTCACCACCCATGCGGATAGTCAGCTCATCAACGTGCTCCAGACGGTCTTCATCGCTGAAGCTCAGGCCATCAGGCAGATTGGTGAACGAAGCCAGTTCAACCACACGTCCGCGACCGACAGAAGGATCCAGTGCATCCGGCAGATCACTCAGATCGGCAAAGTCGACGCGGATGATGGTGCTGGGCAGGCTGGTGAACAGCTGCTCAACGTTGGCACCGTTAGCCAGTGCTTCCAGAATCCACAGGCGTGCGATATCAGGATCGTAACCGCTGGTATCAACCGGACCGCTGACGCTGTCGAACAGCCAGATGACGTTGGTGGATTTTTCCTGATTAAGGTTTACAACACCCGCCCAATCACTGTTGATCGTGCGTGCAGCCTGCTCTTCCGTTGCGAAACGGATGGTCTGACCGGTCAGTGCGGGGTTTCCACCAGCATTATCGTCGAGATCACGCAGGTTGATTACAACATCACCCAGGTCGGTATTAACAGACAGGGTGACATCTTTGTCAGCCAGGGTGGCAGATGCCGTCACCTGAAGACCACTGAAGTCGTAGTCGATCAGCTCGGCGGGATCATCGTTGCTGCCGTTCTGGTTCAGGTCAGCGTAATCACCCAGATCGATGATTTCGATAGAGCCGTTGTAGCCATCGTTACCCACGTCTGTACCTTCGACGATGTTCAGGCCAGAGGCCTGCGCAGCGGTCAGGGTCAGGGTTACGTCATCCGCCAGGACGATCGGTTGATCACCCAGGATGGTCAGGTCCAGATCAGACAGATCCATGCTCTCATCAATGAACAGGACACCGTCCTCGCCCATGTTGATGTTCAGTACTGATCCTGCCTCATAGTCAAACGCCTGCAGGTGGAACTCAGAGCCTTCGGCAGCGCGGGACAGATCGAAGTTCCATACACCTGCGTCGTTAGAACCGTCGTTGTCACCCAGATCAGCCCAGCTGTGCAGGGTCAGCGTGGTAACACCTTCACCGGCGATGAAGCTGAAATCATTGCCATCGACTTCACGCAACTCATCCAGCGTCAGGTTACCCGTCAGGTCGGATGCGTCGATCAGCGAGATGCTGTGACTGTCTACGCCTTCACCAATGGTGCCGAAAACGATGTTGCCGGAGCCATTCAGGTCAAGCACTTCCAGATCACCATCGATGGCAGGGCTGGCGCCAGTAACAGTCAGGGTGCCGCCGTCATTGTTGATTACCAGAGTATCAACTTCATCGTCGTTCACATCCAACTGCTCAACCGTTACATCCGCAGTACCGGTAATGGTCAGGTTGGCGGTATTTTCAGCAGCGCTGAGGCCATTGAAGACGATATCGCCAGTGATTGTCAGCGCCTGATCGGCATTGATCTCGACCTTCAGCAGGCGGTTGTCTTCGGTCCAAGGCAGTGCGCTGAACGGCGTGATGTCACCGTCGATGGTGTTCGCATCGGTACCCAGCGAGTTGATGGTCAGCGTTTCGAAGTTGCGCGGCTGCTTGTCGCTGGCTTTGTCGCGCGTGGTCAGATAGATGCTGCCGTCAACAGTGGCATCACCCTGCAGATCGATCTGCAGCGTGCGGATTTCACTGTCATCGGTGGAGTCATTGAAGACGATGAAACCATCGATGGTGACGCCCGGCTCAACTTCAACCACACGGTTGATGGTGGTCAGGTAGCCCGGGAAGTCTAGCAGCGTTTCGAAGATGATCACTTCGACGTCGCTGTCGATACCCTGCAGCAGTTCGATGTTACGGTTCTTCACCAGGTCGTTCAGCAGACGGATGGTGTCGGTCTGAATACCGGACGCATCGAATGCCTCGAACCAGTAAACACCAGCTGTCTGAGTGAACTGCAGTTCAACAGAAGAGCCTGTGCCACCGATGACGGTCAGACCGCTGCCGGCTTCTACCCCTGTTGTAGGCGGTTCAATCGTATAACGCGGGCTCAGCTGCTCGATATCGGCCAGACCCAGAATGGCGTTGTCGTCCAGCAGGAAGGTCAGGTTGCCGACATTGCCCAGCACCGTGGTTTCGTGCAGGTTAACAACCGAGCCATCCACGTCGATGATGATGTTGGTTGACTCGATACCGGTCAGGTTCAGGCCGGCGTCCACGTCAGCCTGATCCAGGCCTGTGATGGTCACAGTGAAGTCCTGAGTGCCCACACCGACGATGCTGCCAGTGCCATCCAGCTGCGCGAACTGATCAGCCGTCAGGGTCAGGCTGCCACCTTCCGGCACAAAGATCTGAGCTACGCCCGTCAGGTTGGTAGCCGGATCCATCACTTGAGCACCCGGTGCCATGGTGATGGTTTCGATGTCGATACCCGCTTCAAGCGCGGTGGCATCAAATACAACGGCGCCTTCAAAGGCAACCAGATCGATGTCAGCGTCGGAAGCGTTGTCAGCCAGGGAGAAGTTAGCCGCACCGATATCGTTGAACTGAGCCTGAGTCAGGATCAGATCCGCAGCATCTTCCAGCACGATGGCATCAACGTTGACCAGCGTGTCGTCAGACAGATTCAGGTCATTACTGCCGTCTGCAACCACGATAGTGGTCTGAGCGGTAGCGCTGCCGTTGATGGTCAGCTGATCGTCTGCACCCAGGTTATCCGGATTCAGGGTGAAGGTCAGGTCGCCCGCTCCGGTCTGGTTGACAACCAGTTCAACCACATCGTCGTCGCTGGTGTCCAGTACGCCCAGCACTACGGATGCGTCGCTTTCGACGTTCAGCGTGGCAACGGCGTTTTCGTTGTCGTTCGCGAAGAAGTCGTCATCGCCGGTCACCGAGTTGAAGACGATGCCGTCTTCGACAACCAGCGCCTGGTCACCCGTGATAGTGACGCTCAGCAGGTTGTTTTCGGCGCTTTGACCACCAACGCCCATCGGGGTGATGGCACCTTTGATGATGTTGGTGGTATCACCGTTGAGCGGGTTGACAGCCGTACCGGTGGAGTTGATGGTCAGCGACTGCAGGAAGCTGCGCATCAGGTTGGTATCACCACCGTCATAATGACCGTTACCGTTGCTATCAACGAACTTCGGATTGGTACTCAGGCGCAGGTTGTCGCTGATAACCGCACCGCCCTCGAGATTGAGGGTGAAGTTGGCAATTTCGGTATCGCTTGCCGGCGGGTTGAACACCAGGTGGCCGTCAACAGTGGTAGCCTCTTCGATGGTAACGGTCTGGTCGATGGTGCTGACCCAGCCATTGCCATTGTAGATCAACTTGGTGACCGTGCCCGGCAGGCCGGAGAACATCAGGTCAACGTTGGCACCATCTACCAGTGCGTTGAGGATTCGCAGGTAGGTGATGTCAAAGCCAGAAGCATCAATGCCGGTGAACAGCGAGTGGAAGGCATCGTTGAACTGCAGCATGGACTCAGCGCCACCTGCAAACTGTACGCCATCCGCATCGTCGATATCACCTAGGATCAAGGTGATGTTGTCACCGATGTTATAGGTAACGGATGCACCACTTTTCAGCTCAGCTGCAGACAGATCCACGCTCTCTGCGAGAGTAATGGTAACTGTACCGTCGACAGTGACTTGACCCAGCTTCAGATCAGCACCTGCAACGCCAACAGCGGCCTGGGTCAGATCGGTGATGTGGACATTACCTGCACCTGTCAGCGTGCCAGTGCCTTCCAGCTGCTGGAACTGGGCAGCGGTCAGCTCGAGGGTAGTACCTTCCGGAATCACCAGACCGGTCAGACCGGTCAGATCGGTATTCGGGTGCAGCGTTACTACCGGCTCGTTCGCCAGGGTCAGGGTCACGCTCAAGTTGCCTTCTACATCGTAGTTGGCCAGCGCGAATTCCTGATCGTTCAGGCCCTCCAGGTTCAGCGTGGCGCTCGCACCTTCTGCGACATGGAAGTTCTCAGCGCCGATGGTATCGGCCTGCTCCATGGTCAGCGTCAGCGTTGAGCCATCGTTCAGCGTCACTGAGGTGATGTTCGCCAGAGAGGCTTCGCTCAGGTTGACAGCGTCAGTGCCTGTGCCGTCACCGATGGTCAGGGAGATTTCACCGGCACCTGTGATGGCGTCGATGGCATCAACACCTGCATCGTCGATGGTCAGTGAGGTTGCACCAGCCGCACCCACGAACACCAGACCCGCATCGCCGTTCCACAGATCTACCGAGGCATTCAGCTCGCCAGTCACACCAGAGGCGTCGAACATTTCCAGTCCGGCATTCAGCTGAGGCAGTGTCAGGTTGGCATCAGCAGTGACCGTCAGCGCTGTTACAGCACCGGTATCCAGTGCATTGATTACGGTGTTGCCGCCTTCAACGTTGATGGTGGCCGTGGCAGCATTAACCAGCTCGATACCCGCTACCTTCTGGGTTTCGCCGGCCGGCAGTGCAGCAAGACCGACAACGTTTACGACTGCATCGGCACCTGCACGGGCGAATTGGCCGTTCAGGGTACCCACTGAATAGCCGTTCTGTTTGCTGTAATCCACTTCCATCAGGAAGTCTACGCCGCGCTCGGTGTTCAGGAAGTTGATTTGCTTGCCGAAGTTACCACGCA
This sequence comes from uncultured Halopseudomonas sp., assembly GCA_964474945.1. Classification (GTDB taxonomy): domain Bacteria; phylum Pseudomonadota; class Gammaproteobacteria; order Pseudomonadales; family Pseudomonadaceae; genus Halopseudomonas. Next base: position 10,697 of record CAYYUQ010000039.1, read on the forward strand.
GACCCAGCGCTTCCAGATCTTTAGTGGTTTCGCAGGTGAAGAAGTTGTAAGACTCTTGACCCAGACCGGTTACAACGTAGGTGTGAACGCCGCTGGAGACCAGACCCGCATCTGTTGTACCCACGTGGTCAGTCAGCTCAACATTGACACGTGCGCCGTTACCGTAGATGGCATCCGCGTTTTCGAACCCGGACAGGGTCAGGTTGTTGACCACGCCGCCCACGCTGGAGAAATCAACGATGAAGCCGTTGGTCGGTTCGCCGTCATCAACGCCCAGTGCAATCGCACTACCGCCTTCAATCGGACGACCCCAGTCATCGATGCCGCCTTCAACCGGAGTGAAGGTCAGATCAGACTCGCCGGTAATGCGCAGGAAGGTTTCGATGGTGCTGAACGGACCGATTTCGGACATATCGTCAGTGTTGATCACCAGACGGCTGTAGGACGGTACATCCGCAGGGCGGTCGTAACCGTTCATGTTGCGGTCGATCAGGACGTTTTGGCCCCATTCGTCACGCTCGATTGCACCGCTGTTGTCGGTGTCAGTCGCGAAGTCAGAAGACAGTGAACCACCGGACAGTGCCACTCCGTCAACAATGCTGCGCGCGTCGTCGCGGTTGTTGAACGGGTCGAAGTCCAGACCGGCATTGGTGATCAGTACGCTGCCAGACTGCTGGTCGCCGTTGTTGTCGTCCGCCAGGGTGACGCCCTGTTCGGCAACACGGGTATGCAGCTGTTCAGCAGTCATTTCCAGGGTTACGCCGTCCTGGATTTCCAGGATCAGGTCGACACCAACCGGCAGGTTATCCACACCCAGATCAGTCAGGGAGGTGGATTCGGTAACGATGATCTTCACCTGCGCAGAGGTGTAGAACGGTGAACCTGCAACGGCGAAGTTCTCGGCACCGATGGCCGCAAACTGAGCGTCGGTCAGGGTCAGGATACCGTGTTCAACGTCGAAGTTCAGTACAACGTTTTGAATACCGGACAGTTCGGCCGCACGCAGGTCAGAGGCGTTCTCAACGTACAGGGTGATGTTTTCACCGCTGATGGAGGAGCCTTCCAGCGCCACAATACCGAAGTCGAATGGTCCCAGGTCACGACCCAGTACAACGGTGTCTTCGCCGGTGCCAGTATCGATATTTACCAGTGCAGTCAGGTTGCCGTCAGCAACCAGACCCGCCGGAAAGTTCATGCCAGACACGACAACGGTATCATTACCGGCACCGGTGGTGATGCTCATTTCCTCAGCGCTTACAGTGATTTGGTTGTCACCGCCTGCGGCGTTGATGGATACGCTCTCACCGCGCACAGAGGAGATCACGTCATTGCCTTCACCGGTGGTGATGCTGACGGTATCAGAGTCGTCTGTGGTGATGGTGTTGTTGCCGTCACCCGCTGTAATGGTAACAACGTCGCCGGAGGTGGCGCTGAATTCATTGTCGCCGTTGCCGCCGTTGATGGTGACAGCCTTGCCGTTGTTGTTGGCCTGGAACTGGTCATCTGCTTCAGCGGTACCGATGAAGGTTACTTCACCACCGTGGTCTCCAATGGTCAGATCCACACCGCCAGTGTTGGCAGAGGCATCAATGGTCACCGGAGTGCCTTCGTGGAACGACGGACTCAGGTTCCCTTCGATGTACAGGTGCGCATCACCGGTGATATTCAGGGTGCGCAGCTCACCACCCAGATCGCCGTTGTAAATGTAGTTGCCAGCGCCAGCGGACTCGATGTTCAGGGTTTCGGCGTTGTGCGCGACAATCAGCTGAGCGCCGCCCTCGTCATCATCGGCATCATCGGCATCACCCATGCTCAGGTTGTTGAACACCAGGTTCAGTCCTGCAGCGTCGGACAGTTCGCCATAGTTCAGGGTAACGTTCTGGCTGAAGCCGCCATCCAGCGTGGTGGCCACGCCGTTGCGGATACCGGTAAGGGTCAGCGCACCGGCAATCTGCAGGCCATTCAGGCCCTGGAAGTTACCTTCGGTAACGGTCAGTGTTTCGATGTCTACCGCACGCGACAGGTCGATGATGGAGTTCTGGTTGGGGTCTGCAAGAACACCTTCCTGCACATCCGGGTAGCCGTACCACACATCGCCGTCATCGCCGACAGTGGTGTAGATGTTCGGCAGGTTTTCAACCTTGATGTGCTGAATATTCAGCAGCTGCTTCGGCTGAGCGAAGTGCCCCTTGGCGTCGATCTCCAGGGTATTTACACCTGCACCACCGTCGATGTAGGCGCCGTGCAGCAGCTCCAGACGGCCGGCAACGATCAGGTCGTTGGCATCGGAGGTCTTGCCGGATTCTTCGGTACCACCGTTATTCTGAGTCGGGGTCAGGATGATCGGGTAGTCCGTGATCAGGGTGCCGCCTTCGATAACGGCCGGCACGAGGATGGCGTCACCGCCTACATCGTCTTTACCGCTGTCGACCATGTACGCCACTTCTTTCTCGAACAGACGAGAATTGCCATTGGCATCAAACAGCAGGCCGTTCAGGTACTCGAACTGGGCCTGGGTCAGCTCAACAATGGCGGTATTGAAAGTGCCATCGGACAGGGTGACGGTGATTTCGTAGTTACCCGTGTAATCGCCTTGCTTGTCGTCGCCAAAGCCAGGGACTTGGCCGCCCTGAAGACCATCGTTTGTACCTGAAATGGTGATGCCTTTGATAGCCTCCAGCGAACCAGTGACATCAAACAGATAGTCGGCCATATCATCGGCTTCAGACAGGAATGCACGAACGGTGCCCCACACCTGATCGGCCGGTACGCCGTCACCTGTTTCCGGGTTGCCCCAGTAGGTGACCATCTGCGTCGGGATGGTGTCATCCAGCACTTCAATCGTGCGGATTTCAGTCAGCGTGAAGAAGTGGTTGGGAGCCAGTGCCGCAGCCAGCGCATCCGCTACCGACTCTGCAGTGACTTCAGTGTCTGCTTCCACTGCATCGAGCAGGTCCTTGACGTTATCACCCAGCGCAACGTAGGCCTCGTTGTCAGCTACCTGAGCAATCAGGAACTCGGAGAATGCGACCTTATTATTGATCAGCGCCAGGTCGTCGTTCTGGGCGCCGTTGATGATAGCGAAGGCCAGGTTCTGATCGCTGTGCTCGCTGGCCTCCCAGAAAGCAATTTCCTCTTGAACCGCAGCCCGGGAAAACACGGACTGGTAGAGCTCGGCAATCAGCTCGGCACGTGTCTTGTCACCGTACAGTGCCTGATACTCTGCGTTATCCGGCGAACCGAAGGCGGCGGCAACAGCTTGCCAGCTGCCGTGGGTTTCGATCTGGTCTACCCAGTACTGCAGACCATCCGGATCAGCCGGTCGCTGGTAGTACGCGATGTACATTTGGTGAACAAGCTGTTCATTTGTCGATGCCATTTGTTTACTTCCTCAATTGAGTTTTGTACGTGCTACATGGAACAGCAGCAAACCGTATACGCTGACCGCCGCTCCAGCTAAATTCCGGGCCTAGCCACCACTGCACAGTGTTATTGTTCGCGGCCTCTTCCCTACTAGCAGTCTGAGCTTATCATGACGTTCCTTCAACAGTATAGCCACAGTTCAGGTTTGCCGCTCAAGGTCAGTCCAGACATCAAAGATGCCGCGCCAGACTGGCCGCGCTCTGTTGCCAGTCGAGCCAGGGCAGATCTGCTGACGACACATGGCTACCTGCCTTCCAGCTGGCCAGCCAGTTGCGAAGGGCCAGCGTCAGTGCCGCCGGATCGTCGGCGACAAAGTAGCTGGCATGTTCACCCGCCACCTCACGGAATACCGGGATGTCCCGCGCCAGGATCGGCAGCTGATAACGGGCCGCCTCAATCAGCGGCAGACCGAAGCCCTCGTCAACGGAGGCTGCCAGCAGGCAGCTGGCGTGACGGTACAGCCACTGCAGGGTGGCGTCGTCACAGCCTTCCAGCCAGAACAGCTGGCGGCCGGCGTGCGCATGCCGACGCAGGCGCTGCACCAGTTCGTCGACCAGCCAGCCGCTGCGCCCGACGATTACCAGACTGGCCGCGCTGCCCTCAGCCCAGAGCCGGCCCATGGCCTCAAGCACTTGCTGATGCGCCTTGCGCGGCTCCAGCGTGCCGACCATGAGTAATACCGGCTGGTCCAGGTCCAGACCGGCCAGTGCGGCAGGCACGGTGGCGGAGTCGGGCTCGGCACTGCGATCCAGATCAGCACCGAGGTGGAACCAGTCAACACGCGGGCGTGAGCGAGGCATGCCGGGCGGCAGGTCACGCTGATCCAGCCACTGCTGCAGCTGATCGGCTACCGAGCGGGAAATGGTTATCAGGCCATCGGCCTCGCTGACCACCTCCAGCCACTGCTGGAAGGCCTGCTGCCCGCCTTCGCGGAAGAAGTGCGGGTAGTGCAGCAGCAGCAGATCGTAGACCACGAAGCGCACGGTCACGCCCTGCTGACGCCATAGCCGATAGCACTCGCGCTGGCTGTAGACAACATGGGGCTGCAGGTCCAGCCCGAGGAAGCAGTCGCCGGCCAGCGGGTTGACCGGCCGGTCCGGCAGCAGGTCGGCAGGCAGCCCGGCGCGCCGCAGCAACAGGCTGCAGGCATGGCGGTAGCCGGGCCGGTCGCTGCGCGCATACACCGGCAGCGGTCGGTAGCCGGCCGGGGGCTGATGCTGCCACTGGTCGAGGATGTTGCGCACTACCCGCTGGATACCGGTGCCGACATCGCGCTGCACCAGCTCGGAGACGTCAATCAGCAGCTGGGCCTGCGACGGTTCTACCGGTGCGGCCGGCAGCGCCTGGGTGATGGCCTGGAACCAGTGTTCGCGGTGGCCGCCAATCGCCTCGGCGCTGGCCCGCGCCAGGTGTACACCCAGGTGACCCAGGTGTGCCTGCCAGAGCGGATCGGCCAGTTCGCCTTCGAGACACATCCAGATATCGCCGCTGCGCGGGCTGACCGGTTCGTCGGCCAGCAGTTCAGCCGGCAGACCCAGGCGGCCGAGCGTCCAGCTGCGGGCGTAGCAGTAGCCGTGCTCGGCGCTGTGCCAGACCGGCTCCAGCCGGTAGCCCTGCGGCGGCTCGGCCAACCAGTGGTCGAGCAGCCGGGCGGTCAGCGGACGGGCGGCGTCCCCCAGACTGATCAGCTCGCCGATATCCAGCAGCAGCTCGGGCTGGCGCGGCGATTCGGGGAAGCTGAAGTCCAGCGCGGCGGCCAGGCTGCAGAGCTCGCCGGCATTGTCGCTGTCCAGCGATGGCTGTTGCCGGAGGCTGAGGGCCACACCGTCGGCGCTGTTGCGACCGCGCCGGTGACCGGCCTCGATGGCCTGCTGGTAGTGCTCGGCGCAGCGCTCGGGGGCATGCTGGCGGTGAATGAGTTGAGCGGCGGCCGCCGCCAGGCGAGCGCGCAGCGCGGGGTCAGTGGCGAGGGATTCCAGCGCCTGCGCCAGCTGCTGGTCGGTGAAATGATCCGGCAACCGCAGCACGGCCTCAGCGGCCAGGTCGGCCATGCTGCCGTTGGCGTTGACGATGGTGGCCAGACCATGGTTCATGCAGTCGAGCACCGCGGCGGAGGTTTCCCCGCGGGAGCGAGCGCGCAGCTGTACGCCGATATCGGCGGCGGCAAGGTACTGCCGGTAAAGTGTGTCGTCGGCCCAGCCGGTGATGCGGATGCGCGCCGCCGCGCCGGCGGCGTCCAGACGCTGCTGCAGCTGGCTGGCGTAGGTGTCGTTACCGGGCTCGCCGACAAACACCAGCAGGGCCCGGGGGTCGCTGGCCAGCGACGAGGCCAGCCAGGCGTCCAGCAGGCGGTGATTGAGTTTAGTGGCACCGAGCAGGCCGAAGCTGCATACCAGCAGGTCTGCGTCGTCGATACCCAGCGACTGGCGGGCCTGGGCACGCGGTTCGGGGCCGTGGCTGGCGGTGTTACGCAGCAGCGGGATGCAGTGCCAGTCCGCGCCGGCTCCGGGTCCATACCAGCGCCGGGCCAGCTGCAGGCTGTACGGCGAGTGGACAATGACGCCGGTGGCCTGCTGCAGCACCGGCAGGTTGGCCGGGTAGCGCCAGACCACGGCAGCGCCGTCGGTCTGCTGCAGACGGTCGATCACTGCCGGGTAGCCGTGACTGGCATACAGCGTCTGCAGCCAGCAGCCGGGCCGCTGCCCGGTCCAGTCCATATGGTTGATGACGCCGGACAGGAAGAAGTCATGCAGCACCACCACGCCGGGCACCTGCTCGAGCAGCGCAAACATGTGCTGATGGAAGCTCGAATTGCCGAAGTGATAGAGCACCCGATCATAGTCAGCGGCACGCCCCGGCAGCTCGCTGGCCGGGTAGACGGCGCAGTGCTGATTGATCCAGCGGTTGTCGATACTGCGCTGATCGACAAAGACGTCGATACGGTAATGGGCGGCCAGTACCGGCAGCAGCTCGGCGCTGTACTGGCTGATGCCGCTGCGCTCGGCGGGCAATGGCGAAACAAAGGCCAGTCGCGGCAGTGGCTGGTCGACGCGCTGCTGCGCGGCGGCAGCGGCCTGCTCCGCCTGCCACTCGGCAGCGCGCCCGAGCAGTGCATCCAGCGCCAGGCTGGCGGTGGTATCCCAGCTGAAGCGTGCGGCCTGGCTGCGCCCGTGCTCGGACAACTGGCGGCGGAAGTCGGCGTCGCCCAGCACCTGTTGCAGCTTGTCGGCGATGGCCTGGTCATCATGGCCGTCGAAGGTGGCCTGGTCCCAGCCAACCACTTCCGGCAGGCTGCTGTTGTTGGCGACGATCACCGGCGCACCACAGGCCATGGCTTCCAGTGCCGGCAGGCCGAAGCCTTCATGCTGCGAGGGAAACACGAACAGTTCACAGAGGTTGTACAGTTCCAGCAGATGCTGGTCCGGTACATAATCGGTGAGCACCAGCTCAGCCGGGGCCAACCCCTCCTCCGCTGCCAGGCGTTCCAGCCGCACGCGCTCGGTGGCGGGTATATGGCAGACAATGGCCAGCTGACAGGCGCTGCGCAGCGCCTGAGGCAGCCGGGCAAAGGCGCGGATCAGACCCTCGATATTCTTGCGTGAGTCGACCCCGCCGGTGTACATGATGAAGGGTCTGGTCAGCCCGTAACGGGCTGCCAGCTGCTGCTGACGCTCGGCACTGATATCCAGCGGGCGAAACAGCGCATCACAGGCCGAGGAGATGTTGACGATGTGCGCGGCGGGCAGGTCGAGATGTTCGAGGCCTTCGCGGCGGCTGGAGTCGGAGATCGCCAGCAGCAGGTCAGCGCGCTGAATATGGCGAATCTTTTCTGCATACCAGCGCGCGTAGGCCGGGTTGTCGAAATAGGGCGCCTGCCGGATCAGCGGGATCAGGTCGTAGAGGACCACGGCCGTCGGGTAGTCCTGGCGCCAACGCCGAACACTACTGACCGCATCATCGGAAAGACCTTCAAACAGGCTGGTGACCAGCAGGATGTCCGGCTCCAGGCTGGCGATGACACTTTCGTACAGCTGTTCGGCCAGATCCCGCCGCGACCGGTTGGCCGTATCGAGCCAGTTGGTCGGGAGCCCGGCCGCCCACAGCCGCAGATGCTCGCGGCCGAGCGACTGCTCGAACTCGGCCAGCAGGCTGTCGAGCCCTTCCTCGAACTGCGCGTTGAAGACCAGCACGATTTCGTGCGCGCCGCGCTGGCGGACCAGCTCGCGCACCAGCGCCAGGGTGTAGCGCCCGATACCGCGGTTGCGGCTCTGGGTCTGGGTGCCCTGCATGTCGATGACAATTCTCATGCTCGGGACTCCTTGCCGGCAGGGTTGGTGAGGCGGCCCCTGAGGCGCCGCGCACGGGCGGTAAGGCGGGCTTCATCGTGGGACAACATCGGCCGCTGAACAGGCACGGGTGGTCCGCTGAGCAGAGCCCTGAGGCGCGTTTCCAGTTGCGGGGTATGGCGCAGCCCTGCGCTGGCCAGACGCCGCAGTGACGGATAGCTCGCCATGCGTACCACCCAGCGCCGGCCCAGGTTGCCCAGATAGTGCCTGGCCCCCTGCTCGCGCAGCAGGTACAGCGGCTGGACGACAGCGCGCAACGGCGCAGTGAGGCGCCAGGAGCTGCTGCGATACATCTTCTTCAGCATCTCGTCGGCCTGCCGGGCATGCTGATTGGCAGCGTTCAACGCGGCCTGGCTATCAGCCAGCTGCGCCTGAACATCATCCCGTTGCCACTGGGCATCCGCCAGCTGCGCCTGAACATCATCCCGTTGCCACTGGGCATCCGCCAGCTGCGCCTGGACATCCGTTACCTGCCACCGGGCATGCGCCAGCTGCGACTGCAATTCGTCAGCGTGCACCTGCGCCTGCCACAGCTGATGGCGCATATGCAGGCAGAAGGAATGACTGGCCTGGCCGCTGAGCGTGAACTCGTCGAACACATTGGGGGGCGCGTTGAAGGCTGCCGCCAGCTCGGGATGCCGGTCAGACAGGTAGAAACGGTTGACCCCGTCGAAGTAGACAAAGCGGTAGCCCTTGCTCAGCAGCTGCGGCTCCCACTCTTCGTGGGACTGGGCCTGCGACGTGGGCTGACAGCTTTCCAGCAGCACTATCCAGGGCCGCACGGCCGAGTGCTGCCAGCCGGCGATGATGTCCGCCTCCATGCCTTCGACGTCGATCTTCAGCCAGTGGATGGGCTGATCGGCGCGCTCGTCGAGCAACTGGTCGAGGGTGACCAGCGGTACTTCGACCTGCTGCGCCTCGAAGCCTTTCTCGCGGTGCTGCTGCGCTATCTCGGCGCTGCCGGTGGACAGGCCGGTGCCTTCAATCTGGTACAGGCTGATGCTGCCGGAGGCGCGGCCCACTGCTACCTGTCGTACCCCGTCACCGGGACGGGCCTGTTTCAGCTGTGCAGCGTACTCGGCGTTGGGTTCCACGTGCAGGCCATGCCAGCCGCGCTCATGGAACGCCAGGCTCACGGAGTCTACCACCGGGTCCTGGGCGCCAATGTCGATATAGTTGCCCTGCTCCACTGATTGCAGGGCACGCCAGAGCATCACGTCTTCAAAATTCTGTGCGTATGAAACAAAGCTCATGTAACGGTTATTCCTATTTGCGGCTGCATCCAGTTGCTGCCGGCGAAGTGATGCTTGTCGATATTGATCACGTTGAACACCAGCGCCAGGTCGCGCCATTCGTAGTTGTCCACCAGATGGGTGTCGGTACTGACCAGCGCCGTCTGCACCGAGTAGCTGCCGGGGCCGAGGTGGGCGTCGAAGGCGATATCGTAGGTGACCTGCTGGCCGGCCGTGAGGTCGCTGAGCGCGCCGTCGGTAAAGTGGGTGTTGGTACCGTACATCACCTGGCCGAGCCGGTCCTTGATGCCATAGCCAAGCACCAGCCGGGGGATGTCGTGATGGATATCAGCCACCACCTGCAGCACCACCGCCTCGCCGACATTGATGCTGTCGACTGGCTGGCCGGCGCTGTTGAGCAGCTGGATCAGGCTGACGGTAGCCTCGCCGGTACCGGATACGGTCTGCACCCGACCATCGTCCTGCTGCCACTGCTGCAGCCGGCTGTTGGATTTCTCGGCCAGCAGCGCATTGTAGTAGTCCATGACCTGCTCAGGCGGCCCTTCCAGTTCGATACGCCCGGCATTCAGCAGGATGGCCCGGTCGCAGATGCTCTGGATTGCCTGGCGGTCATGCGACACCAGCAGCAGGGTGGTGCCCTGCTGGCGGAAGCTGCGGATGCGGTCGAAGCTCTTGTGCTGAAAGTAGGCGTCGCCGACCGACAGCGCCTCGTCGACGATGAGGATGTCCGGGCGTATGGCGGTGGCAACGCTGAACGCCAGGCGCATCTGCATGCCACTCGAGTAGGTGCGCACCGGCAGGTCGATATACTCGCCGATTTCGGCAAAGGCCTCGATGGCCGGCATCAGTTCATGCAGCTGCGCGGTTGAATAGCCGAGCAGCTGCCCGGCCATATAGGCGTTCTGACGACCACTGAAATCGGGGTGAAAGCCGATGCCCAGTTCCAGCAGGGCGGCGACCCGGCCGTGCATGCTGACGCTGCCGAGGGTTGGCCGGGTGGTGCCGGCGATCATCTTCAGCAGGGTGCTCTTGCCGGCACCGTTGATGCCGATGATGCCGACCGCCTCGCCGGGTGCAATCTGGAAACTGATGTCCTGCAGCACCCAGTGCAACTGGTGCCGCGGGCCGCGCCCGGGGCTCAGCCATTCCAGGAGTCGGTCCCAGCGGCCGGGGTATTGCTTGTAGGCCTTGCCCAGGCCCTGAATGCTGATCTGCCCCATCAGAGTTCGTCCACCATGTCATCACCGTGCTTGCGAAACAGATACAGGCCACTCAGGCACAGCAGTATGCCCAGTACCAGCGGCAGGACCAGCGCGCTCAACTCGGGCAGCCGCCCGTACAGCAGTATGTTCTGGTAGCTGCCGACCAGCCCGGACATCGGATTGAACGCCACCAGGCGCTGGGCCCGCTCCGGCAGGATGCTCAGCGGATAGACGATGGGCGTCAGCCAGAACCAGAACTGTAGAACGATGCCGAACAACTGGCCGACATCGCGGAAGAATACGTTGAGTACGCCCAGGGTGATGCCCAGACCCAGGGCAAACAGGATCTGGATCGCCAGCACCGGAACCAGGGCGAAGAACGCCCAGCCGGGAAAGTTGCCGGTGAGCAGCAGGAAGCCGGTGAACAGCGCGAAGATGATCGAGAAGTTGATCACTGCGTTGAGCACCACGATCACCGGCAAGCACAGCCGCGGGAAACTGAGTTTCTTCAGCAGGCCGGCGTTGTCGAGAAAGATGCTCTGGCTGCGGCTGGCTATTTCGGAGAACAGGCTCCAGGTGATGATCCCCGCGCACAGATAGATACTGTAGCCGTAGATCGACTCGGCACCGGGCAGTCGGGCGCGCATGATGCTGGAGAAGATCAGGGTGTAGACCAGGATCATCGCCAACGGTTGCAGCAGCGCCCAGGTTACGCCCAGCAGGGAGCTCTGGTACTTGCTCTGAAACTCCCGTTTGACACTGCCCATGATGAAACCACGGTAGTGGTAGAGGTACCGGAAAGGAAGCATGAATTAGCCTTTTGAGGGCCGCCGCACGAGCGTGTCAGCGGCCGAATACCACGTCAATATCTGCCGCTGACAGGGTGCCGGCGACCTGGCGCAGCTGGAATTGCAGGATCAGGTTGTTGTGGGTTTCGCTGGTCAGGTTGCGCTCCACGCGCGACAGCCGGTTGCGGCTGTCGAGCATGTCGCTGAGGCTGCGTACCCCACCGAGAAAGCCGCGCTCGGCTGCCTCAAGGGCTGCTCCGGCGGATTCCTGGGCCACCTGCAGTGCCTGGATGCGGCTGTAACTGCCGCTCAGTTCCTCGGTCAGGCGCGCCACTTCAACGCGCACGGCGTTTTCCGTGTCCATCAGCCGGTAACGACCGGAATGCATGCGCTCCCTGGCCTGACGTACCCGGGCGGTAGTGCTGCCGCCGGTGAACAGCGGCAGGCGCAGCTGGACTTCGAGGCGGGTTTCTTCACGCAGGTTGGTGGCAAAGGTGTCGTTGTTCGAGTGCCGGGCGCTGAAGTACAGCTCCGGCCAGTAGGAACCCTGTTCCATGCCGTGGGTGGCTTCGGCCAGACCCAGCTCGCCGCGGGCGCGGCGAATGGCCCCGGAGTGAGCCTGTGCCAGCGACACCCAGTCTCGGGCAATGATGCTCGGGGTGGCCTGCCAGGCCTGGGTCGGAGCGCTGAGCAGCTGGCGCTGTTCCAGCTGTTCACCGGTGACCGCCTCAAGGTGCTTGAGCGCGGCACGGTGCCGGCTGTTCAGGGCATTGAGTTCGGCGCGGATCTCGTCGACCGTGGCCTGGGCTTCGAGGCTGTCGGCACGCGAGGCGAAGCCGCGCTCGCGCATGCTTTCCAGCTGCTGCAGGCGTTTGTCGTGACTGGCAATCTCGCTCTCCACTACCTGTGCTTCGGCGTGCAGCTGAGCGGCTTCCAGGTAGGCTTCCACAGCGAGGAAACCGATACTCTGACGGAACTCCTCAAGCTCGTCGGCCGCCAGCGATTCCGCTGCCTTGGCACGACCGAGATTCTCGAAGGTGCGGCGTGAGTAGAGCACCTGGTTGACACTCAGGTCATAGCGGGTATGGCTGTCAGTGTCGCTGACGCTGCTCTGCAGGTCGAAGTCGCGGGTGTATTCGGACACGCCGTAACCGGCGCTGGCTTCCACCTGTGGCCACAACGCGCCCCAGGCTTCACGTACACCATGCTGCTCGGCGCGGTGGAGAAATGCCTGACTCTGCAGCGCATGGTTCTGCTGCAGGGCACTCTGGTAGGCCTGCTGCACGGAAAGCGGGGTCTGTTCCTGCGCTGCTGCACTGGTCCCCAGGGCGGCGGCCAGCAGCAGGCCGGCAATGCGCGACAGTTTCATCACTCCTCCCGCAACGCATGGTCGAGCATGCGGGTAACCGGGTCGAGCAGGTACTGCAGCGCAGTCCGCTCGCCGGTACGGATCATGGTCTCAGCGGGCATGCCCGGCACCATGTACATGCCCTGCTCGGACATGGTCTGGCGACCTTGTTCGGTGACGCCGATACGCACCTCGTAGTAGCGCTCGCCATTCTTCTCGTCTTCAAAGGCGTCGGCGGAGATATGCAACAGCTCGCCAGCGATGATGTCATGGGTCTGCTGGTTGAATGCCGATAGCCGCACATCGGCCACCTGACCTACCGCGACGCGGTCGATGTCCGCAGTCTGCACACGGGCACGGATGGTGTAGTGCTGATCTTCCGGTACGATGCTGAGGATGGTATCGCCAGGGCGGATGACGCCACCCACCGTATGCACCTGCAGGCCGACCACTATGCCACTGGCCGGCGCAGTGATATTGGTGCGCAGCAGGGTATCCTGCAGGGCAACGCGGCGGGCACTGAGGTCGGCAATGCCCTGCTGGGCTTCGCGCAGCTGCTGGGAGACTTCTTCGGCGTAGCTCTGCCGGGTGACCAGCAGCTCGGAGCGGGTTTCACCTATCTTGATGTCCAGCTCGGCGAGGGACGAATCGTTGGTCGAGCGTTCGCCTTCCAGGCGGAACAGCTCGCGCTCCATCTCGTTGATCCGGGTGCGATCGGCCAGCTCCTCGTCGAATAATGCCTGCCAGTTGGCCAGTTCGTCGCGGTAACTGCTGATACGTGCCGCCAGGTTGACGTTAAGGGCGCGGATGCCGCGCTTCTGCTGTTCGAGGGCGCTGATGCGCTGCTGATAAATGGCAATCTGGCCTTCGAGTGCCTCGCGGCGCGACTCGAACAGCGAGATCTGGCCGCGAATGATGTTGTCGCTGGCTTCGCTGTTGTGTGCCAGCAGCTCGGCAGGAAACTCGACCTGGTCGGCGGCCACTCGTTCGGCGCGCAGGCGGGCTTCGCGGCCCAGGGTTTCCAGCAGCTGCGATTCGACGATATCCAGCTCGGAGCGCGAGCGGGTGTCGGACAGCGACAGCAGCAATTGGCCCTGCTCGACCCGGTTGCCGTCACGCACATGCAGCGCCGAGACGATCCCGCCCTCGAGGTGCTGTACCACACGGTTCTGGCTGTCCACCATGACCTGGCCGGGGGCGATCACCGCGCCGTCCAGCGGTGCCAGCGCAGCCCAGCCGCCGAGGCCGACGAAGGTTACCAGCACCACCAGCACGCCGGCGCGGATGCGTCTGCTGTAATCGGTCGGCACCGCTGGAGCGGCTGCCTCCGGTTTGCTGTACTCGCCCGGCAGCGCAGCCTCGCTATCGGGTACGGCTTCCCATTCCGGTTGCGCATCGGACTGCGCAGAGTCTGCTGCCTGCGGTGTGTCCGCCAGGGCGTCGGTTTTTTTCTCGGTGCTATTGAGCATGATTACGCTCTGTCTCCCTGGATCTGCTTGCCGGCGCCTTCGCCCTTGCCGGCCAGGGCAATCTGCCCTGCCTGTAATGCCTGCATGACCTGATCACGCGACCCGAAACTGGCGACCTGCCCTTCGGACAGCACCAGTATCTTGTCGACCAGACGCAGGATGGGGATCTTGTGGGTGATGAGAATGACCGTGGTACCTTGCTGCCGCAGACCTTCCAAGGCCACCAGCAGAGCCTGCTCTCCCTGATCATCAAGATTGGAATTGGGCTCGTCCAGCACCACCAGCTGCGGCTGACCATAGACCGCGCGGGCCAGGCCGATGCGCTGGCGCTGGCCACCGGACAGGACGCCGCCGGCGACCGAGATCGGTGTGTCGTAGCCGTTGGGCAGACGCAGGATCATATCGTGCACCCCGGCCAGGCTGGCGGCAGCCACCACCTGGGCGGGATCGACCTCGCCGAAGCGGCAGATGTTCTCGCTGATGGTGCCTTCGAACAGTTCGATATCCTGCGGCAGATAGCCGACATGGGGGCCGAGCAGGATCTTGTTCCACTGGTGGATGTCGGCACCGTCCAGCCGCACCTTGCCGTTGCCAACCGGCCACACGCCGAGCAGTGCTCGCACCAGAGTGGACTTGCCGGCAGCGCTGGGACCGACGATGGCAAGCATCTCGCCGGCCTGCAGGTCGAAGGTAATGCCGCGCAGCACCAGCTGCCTGGAGCCCGGCGGCGTGACAAAGATACCCTCGACACTGAGCTCGCCCTTGGGCGGCGGCAGGGGCATGGTCTCGCGCTGAATGTAGTGACTGCGCAGCAATTCCTGCAGGCGTGCATAGGAGGAGCGGGCACCGGCGAAGCCTTTCCATGAGCCGATCATCAGGTCCAGCGGTGCCAGCGCCCTGCCGAGCAGCACGGAGCCGGCGATGACCATGCCGGCGGAGATTTCCTGTTCGATGGCCAGCCAGGCACCCAGGCCGAGGATCAGCGACTGGAACATCATGCGCAGGGTCTTGGAGGTATTACTGAGAATGCCGGCACGGTCACTGGCGTCGGCCTGATTCAGCAGAAATTCGTTATGTCGCTTGGACCAGCGGTTGCGCAGGTTGTCTTCCATACCCATGGCATGCACCACTTCGGCGTTGCGCAGGCAGGAGCTGGCGTACTGGGTGGACTGGATGCTGGCCTGGTTGGCAATGCCGAGCATCTTGCCGGTGAGCTTCTCGTTACCCCAGGTCAGCGCCAGCAGGATCAGCGCCGCGACAATGGCAAACACGCCGAACCAGAAATGGAACATGAACAGTACCGCGATGAACAGCGGCAGCCAGGGCCCGTCAAAAAAGGCGATGGGGCCCTGGCCGGTAAGAAACTGGCGCAGTGTGGTCAGGTCGGTGAGCGGCTGGGCGCTCTGGTTGCCGGGTCGATCGATGGCCTGCTTGAACATGCCGGAGAAGATCTTGTCGCCGAGCTGGGCATCGATGTTGTTACCGATGCGCACCAGAATCGCGGAGCGCACCATCTGCAGCAACGCCATGGTGACAAACAGCACCACCACGATCAGGCTGAGCATGACCAGGGTTTCAACACTGCGGCTGCCCAGTGCACGGTCATAGACCTGCAACATGTAGATCGCTGGAACCAGCATCAGCAGGTTGATGAACAGGCTGAATACCCCTACTGCCATGAACCCGCTACGGACCTGCCTGAGCGCCAGCTCAAGCTCAGTTGGCTGCAGTTTGTCTGACTGTGCTTTGTTGGACATGTAGAGCCTTACCGATAAGTTGCGTGTGATTCACGATGCCAGGCGTGGCGATTGAGCAGAAAACGACTCTGAAAAGCAGTCAGGCATTCTAGGGAGCGGCCTACCACGTGTCAACATACCTTGCCGGCGGCGTAAGCGTAAGCGTAGGCGTCCAGCGTCTGACTGACGCAGCGCGACCAGGCGAACTGCGCTGCGCGGGAGAGGCCGGCGGCGGCCGCTTGCGCATGCCAGCATTCATCCTCCAGACCCTGCAGCAACAACTCGCACAGGCGATCCACGTCCTGCGGCGCATGCAGGGCGGCTGCACCGCCGGTGACTTCCGGCAGGCTCGAGGCGCTGGAGCAGATCACCGGCACGCCACAGGCCATGGCTTCCAGTACCGGCAGACCAAAGCCCTCGTAGACAGAGGGATAGACAAACAACCGGGCGCCGGCCATCAACTGCGGCAGCACTGAGGCATCGACAAAACCGAGGTATTTCAGCCAGCCAGCGCGCTGCGCGGCGTCGATACGCTGGTGCAGCTCCTCGCTGGCCCAGCCGCGGTACCCGCAGAGCACCAGCGGCCAGCGCTGGCGCAGGGCGGCGGGCAGCTGCTGGTAGGCGTGCAGCAGTACCTCGAGGTTCTTGCGCGGTTCGATGGTGCCGGTGAACAACACATAAGCGCCCGGCTGCAGACCAAAGCCCTTCAGTACGGGCCGCAGCTGCGCCACTGGATAAGGCCGAAACTCCGCAGCACTGGCCAGATGCACGGCGCGGATGCGCTGCAGCGGCCAGTTGAAATAGGCGGCTACCTCCTGGCGGGTGTATTCGCTGTCAGTGATGATCAGGTCGGCACGCTTGAGCGTCAGCGCGATCTGCCGGCGCATGAAGCGCACCCGCTCCGGCGGATGGGTCTGTGGCCAGAGATAGATGGACAGGTCGTGCAGGGTGACCACGCTGGTACCGCCGAAGGGTGGCAGATAGAAGCTCGGGCCGTGGTAGATCCAGTCTTCCCGACCAGCCAGAATGCGGCCCTGCTGCCATGGCACCAGGGTGCCATACAGCGCTGCTGCCAACCGGCTCTTGCGGGCGATGTCCGTCAGCCGGCCGCGCAGCGATGCCGGCGCGACGCAGGCGGCACTGCCGTGCCCCACCGACGGCAGCTCGCGCTGCAGCTGCCGCCCGCGCATGAACAGCAACTGGTCCAGGCCAGCCTGCTGCAGCCCCTGCGCCAGTTCGAGTGTGTAGCGACCGGTACCCGCCAACGGAAAGCGGATCGGGTCGATGGACAGTATGACGTTCAATGCTGGATTCAGCTTCGGCCGTAGTTGTCTTCAAAGCGTACGATATCGTCCTCACCCAGGTAGTCACCGCTCTGTACCTCGATCAGTATCAGCGGCGTGATGCCAGGGTTTTCCAGTCGGTGCCGGTGGCCGGCAAGGATGAAGGTGGACTCGTTGGCACGCAGGTAGAACACGCTGTCGTCATTGATTACCCTGGCCATGCCGCTGACCACTATCCAGTGCTCACTGCGGTGGTGATGCATCTGCAATGACAGGGAGGCGCCGGGTTTGACCTCGATGCGCTTGATCTTGAAACGGTCACCCTCTTCCAGTGTGGTGTACGCGCCCCAGGGCCGGTAGACCGTCTGGTGCAACAGGTGCGCTTCGTGATTCTGCTTTTTCAGCTCGCTGACGATTTCCTTCACGTCCTGCGCTTTGTCCCTGTGTGCCACCAGCAGGGCATCCGCGGTATCCACCACGATTAGGTCATCCACACCCAGCGCGGCGGTCAGCCGCCGGGGCGATTCGATGTAGTTGTTTCTGGCATCACTGAACATCACCTCGCCACGGCTGCGGTTGCCATTGGCATCCTCGGGCACCAGGGCACTGAGGGCCGTCCAGGCGCCGATGTCACTCCAGCCGATATCGCAGGGCACCACGGCAGCCGAGGGGGATTTTTCCATCAGCGCGTAATCGATGGAGATATCCGGCACCTGATCGAACTCGGCGGCGGCCAGGCGTACAACCTGCCCTGCCGAAGCGCTGGTGCCGCTTTTGGCCTGCGCCATGGCGACCTCGGTCGCCTGCAGTACTTCAGGGGCGAAGAGCTGCATTTCCTGCAGCAGCTTGCCTACCTGAAAACAGAACATGCCCGAGTTCCAGTAGTAGTTGCCGGCATCCAGGTAACCCTGGGCCCGTTCCAGACTGGGCTTTTCCACAAACTGCCGGACCTTGAAGCCCGTCCCCAGCGGCGCGCTGGTGTCGGCTTCTATATAGCCGAAGCCGGTTTCCGGATGTACAGGGTTGATGCCGAAGGTGGCATGCAGCCCCTCCCCGGCCAGCGCGGCGGCGCCCTGTACGGCCTGGGCAAAGGCGGCTTCATCGCGGATCAGGTGATCGGCAGCCAGCACCAGCAATACCGCCTCATCGCCGTAGGCCGCACGGGCATACAGGGCCGCTGCGGTGACTGCTGCCGCGGTATTGCGACCGCTGGGCTCGAGGATGTAACTCAGGCGTACCGGCGCACCGTTGCCGTAATGGCTGTATTCGTCTTCAGTCTTGAAGAACAGCTCCTGATTGGTCACCGTCAGCACCTCGGCAATATTGCCCAGCTGCACCGTGCGGCGGAAGGTCTTGCCGAGCAGGCTTTCGCCATCGGGCAGTTCAATGAACGGCTTGGGATGGGCCTTGCGCGACACCGGCCAGAGGCGGCTGCCAGCGCCGCCGCACATGATTACGGGTAGAAGGGTCAAGGGGTACTCCAGGGCATGTTTCAGCTGCCCGAAAATTGTGGAAGCATAGCAGGTTGAAAGTTAAGGCTCCATCAACCCCTTGCCGGGCGCTGTTTCCTCGAACTGCATGCTGTGCAGCCGGGCATAGTAACCATCAAGTGCCAGCAGCTCCGCGTGGCTGCCACGCTCCACGATCCGGCCCTGGTCCATGACCATGATGATATCGGCCTTTTCAATGGTGGACAGGCGGTGCGCAATCACCAGGGCAGTACGGCCTTCCATCACCGTGTCCAGCGCGGCCTGGATATGTCGTTCGGACTCGGTATCCAGAGCTGAGGTGGCTTCATCCAGGATCAGGATCGGCGCGTCGCGCAACAGCGCCCGGGCAATCGCCAGACGCTGACGCTGACCACCGGATAACAGCACGCCATTTTCGCCGACCAAGGTATCGAACCCTTCTGGCAGCTGCTCGATGAACTCCCGGGCGTAAGCCGCCTCGGCGGCGGCGATAACATGCTCTCTTGGCGCACCGGCCAGATCGCCATAGGCAATGTTATTGGCCACGGTGTCGTTGAACAGCGTCACATGCTGGGTGACCAGCGCAATATGGCGCCGCAGATTACGCAGGCGATACCGCTCGATCGCCACCCCATCCACCAGAATCTGCCCCTGATCATGGGTGTAGAAACGGGGGATCAGATTGGCCAGGGTGGACTTGCCACTTCCCGAGCGACCAACCAGAGCCACCATCTGACCGGGCTCGACGGTGAAACTGATATCCTGCAGCACCGGCTTGTCGGAACCGGGATAACGGAACGTCAGGTTGTTCACTTCAATCCGACCGCTCACCCGATCCCGCTCGATGGTACCGGTATCCTGTTCCGGCTCCTCATCCAGCTGCTCGAAGATGCTCTCGGCGGCGGC